>DASUCV010000015.1 GCA_036275915.1 Candidatus Polarisedimenticolaceae bacterium
TTTTACTTTCAGAGCTTCTGCGGTTCGAAGCTCTGAAAGTAAAAGCAGAATGTCCCCATTTAATTCGGTAGCTGTCCCCTTATTGTTCTAGGGCTTCGGGGGCGCCTTCTTGACCGGCACCTGGCGATGATCGCCGGCCGCTGCGGGAGGTACGTTCGCCGCCGCCTGAGCCGGGGGCGCGAACGACGGATCGAGGATGGAGATCCTCGCGGTCTTGCTCAGCTCCTGGACCTTCGCGTTGACGACGTTCTGCTCGAACATCTGCCCCATCTCGAGCATGAGCTGCGTCTTGATCTCGTCGAACGGCCGGACACCCGGCGGCTTCAACTCGACGAGCTTGAGCACGTTCCACCCGGTCGGCGTCTGGAAGACCTGCGAGACCTCGCCCGGCTTGAGCGCGAAGGCGATCTCCTCGAACTTGGGGAACATGACGCCGCGCGGGAAGAAGCCGATGTCGCCCCCGCGGGAAGCGGTGCCGTCCTGCGAGTACTGCTTCGCGAGCGCGCCGAAGTCCTCGCCCGCCGTGGCCTTCTTCTGGGCCTCTTCGGCGCGGCTCTTCGCGTCCGCACGCACGCTCTCGGGATCGCGGTCGGTGCACTTCAAGAGGATGTACTGCGCGTGCGCCTGCTCGGGAACCTTGAAGACGTCGGGATTCTTCGCGTAGTAGTCCTTCGCCTGCTCCTCGGTGACCCCCTGGCCGGCCGCGAGCGACTTGCGGTACTTCGTCGTGATGAAGTTCCGCTCGAGCTCGTGCCGGATGTCGGCCTCGGTGAATCCGGAGGTCTTGAGGAAGCTCTTGTAGTTGTCGTCGGAGCCGACGCGCGTGCGCCACTGCTTGAATTCGGCGTCGACGTCGGCGGGTGTGGCGGTGATGTGCTGGGCCGTCGCCGTCTGGTAGAGCAGCTCGTCGGCGACGACGACCTGGAGGCTCTGCGCCTTGAGCATCTGGTCTTCCTGCGGGTTCAAGGTGCGGCCGCGCTGCTGGAGCATCATCTTGTTCATCTGCCAGACCGAGTAGACCTTCTCGGCCTGGATCGGCTTGCCGTTGACCATCGCGACCGGCTTCTTCGGATCGACGCCGGGGGGAACCGGGCTGTCGGGGGGCGCGGCCTGCGCGCGCTGCGAGGGCGGCGGCGCCTCGCCGGCGGCGGGCGGCGGTGCCTGAGGAGGAGCGCTCGACGGCGCCTGCGCAGCGGCGGCCGGGGCTGGAGACGCCGATTCCGGGGCCTTGTCCTTCGGGGAACCGCCGCACCCGGCGGCTACGCCCAGCAGGGCGGCGGTCGCGATCGTCATCGTGAGGCGCGCGGACGTCGGCAAACGCATCGAATCTCCTCGTCGGGAAACCTGAAAACAGAAGAACGCATTGTAGCAGCGAGGGAAAGGACGGGATCACAGTCGACCTTCTTACAGCACCACCCTCCGTGCCCCCCGTTTCGCCAAAAACGCGACGCGCGCCAGCAGGATCGCCGCGACGACGGCGAGACCGAGGACGAGACCGCTCCACACGCCGCCGACCCCTCGATCCAGCGTGAACGCGAGGATCCAGCCCGCCGGGAGTCCCAGGACCCAGTAGCCGATCACGTTCGCCGCGGCGGGAAGATGCGTATCTCCGGCGCCGCGCAGCACGCCGAAGGCGACCGCCTGGATGCCGTCGAAGAGCTGGAACGCCCCGGCCAGCGGGAGGATGATCGCGGCCGCCGCGAGCACGGCGGCGTCGCCCGTATAGAAGGATGCGAGCGCCCGCGGAGCGAAGATGAAGAGTGCCGCGGGCACGATCATGACGAGCGCACCGAGCCCGATGCCGAGCGCCGCGGAGCGCGGCCACGCGTTTCCCGAGCCGACGAGGTGTCCGATCCGGGTCGCCGCCGCGGCGCCGATCCCCGCCGGGACCATGAACGAGATCGTCGCGAGGTTGATCGCGATCGCGTGCGCGGCGAACGCGGTCGTCCCGAGGCGCCCCATCATGAATCCGGCGGCGTGGAACGCCCACACTTCGAGCGCGAATTGCGCGCCGAGGGTCACGCCCAGGCGCGTGATCCGGCGGAGCGGCCCCGCGTCGAAGGCGCCCGCCCATCCCGGCCAGTACGTCTTGAGCGTACGCCGCGAGAAGAAGACGAGCAGGCCGAGCATCAGCCACTCGTTGATCGACGTGGAGATCGCGCAGCCGGTGACACCGAGAGCGGGGAGACCGAGCTTGCCGAACATGAGGACGTAGTCCAGGCCGGCGTTGGCGAGGTTCGCGATGAGGATCGCGTAGCTCGCCGGCCTCACGACGCCGACGGCCTGGAGGAAGTTGCGGAGCACGATGAACGCGAAGATCGCCGGCAGACCGGGGATGAGCCCGAGGCAGAACGCCCGCGCCATCGGGACCAGCTCGCCGGGCTGGCCGAGGGCGCGGAGCACCGGCCCCGCGAACGCGTAGAGACCGGCGACCGGGATCGCGAGGACCGCCGTCATCGCGAGACCTCGCGTGAGCCCGAGCCCGGCCCCGCGCACATCTCCCGCCCCTTGAGCCTGCGCGACGACAGGATCGAGCGCACGACCGGCGCCCCACACGAAGATCGCGGCGGTCACGCTCCAGGTATGGCCGAGCGCCGCCGCCGCGAGCGCCTGAGCCCCGAGGAGACCCGCCATCTTCATGTCGACGGTTCCCATCGAGATGGTCCCCAGGTAGGCGATCATCACGGGCCCGGCGAGCTTGAGGAGGCGGCCCGTCTCTGCCCGCAGCCCGGCGACCGGCGCGATCGGAGTGGGCGTGGCGGAGGTCACGGCTTCGCGCATGATACCAAGCGTGAGCGACGAGGAAGTCCGCCTCCCGATCGAGGACTCGATCGATCTCCACGCCTTCGCGCCCAGGGACGTCCACGACGTCGTCCTGTCCTACCTCGAGGCGGCGCACGAGGCCGGGTTCTCCGAGGTGCGCATCATCCACGGACGCGGGATCGGCGCGCAGCGCGAGATCGTCCGCGCTCTCCTCGCGCGCCACCCGCTCGTGCGCTCGTTCGCCGATGCGGACCCGGCGCGTGGAGGATGGGGCGCGACGATCGCGATCTTCGAAGGGCCGCATCCGCGCGGTTGATTCGAATCTCCCGGCGCGCGACAATGGTCGCGTGAGCGGCCCTGGGAAGAACGTCCTCGTCGACTGCCCCTGCTGCGGCACGAAGCTCGTCGTCGACGCCGGTACGGGAACGATCCTCTCGGAAGAGAGGCCGAAGACCGACCCGGGGGCGTCGTTCGAGCAAGCGATGACCGAGGTGAAATCGGGCGCGGCGCGCCGCGAAGATGCGTTCTCGAAGGCCTTCGAGCGGACCAAGAATCTCGACGACCTCCTCCAGAGGAAGTTCGAGGAGGCGAAGAAGAAGGCCGCGAGCGATCCCGGCAAGAAGCCCCGCAATCCCCTCGACTTCGACTGAGTCCCGACCTAACTTCTTGATGGCTTCATGAACCTTCCAGGAGCACTGCTTTGACCTTGACCGGACGTCGTCTCGCCCTCGCCCTCCTGATCGCCCTCGCCTTCGTCCATCCCTCGGAAGCCGCCGCGCCCGCGCGGCCCGCGAAGAACACCCGGCACGCCACGCACCGCGCGGTGAAGCCGCCCGCGATGGTGTGGCACGTCGAGTCGATCGACGGCACGGTCCTCGACTCGCGCGACGCCGACGCGCCGATCAACCCGGCGTCGGTCATGAAGGTGGCCACGTCCTGGTGGGCGCTCGAGAAGCTGGGCCCGGACTACCGCTTCACGACGAGCTTCTACGCCCGCGGCACTCTCGAGCCCGAGAAGGGCCAGCTCCGCGGCGACCTCGTGGTGAAGAGCAACGGCGATCCGGACTTCCAGGCCGAGAACGCGTTCCTCGTCGCGCAGTCGCTCAACAAGATGGGGATCAAGCGCATCACGGGGTCGGTCGTCGTCGACGCGTCGTTCTGGATGGGCTGGGAGAACGGCTCCGAGGGACGGAACCCCGACGAGGACGCGCGCGCCGAGACGATGGCGGCGCGCCTCCGCTCGGTCCTCGACGTCCGCCGCTGGACGCGCCACACACGCTCGGCCTGGATCGACTACGTCGCCCGCACCGGCACGCCGCGCAATCCCGTCCCGAGCGTCCAGGTCATCGGCGGGATCAAGTACGAGCGCGAGCCGGCGACCACGACGCTCCTCTTCGAGCACCGCAGCAAGGCCTTGGCGGACACCCTCCGGCGCTTCAATTGCTTCTCGAACAACGACATCGAGCGCGTGGGGATGTCGATCGGCTCGCCGAGCGATCTCGCCGTGATGCTCGCCGACCGTCTCGTGGCGGCGAATGCCCCCGTCCTCGTCGACACGACCTCGGGGCTCGGCGAGAACCGCCTGTCGCCCCGGCAGATCGTCGCGATGCTCCGCGGATTCCGCGCGACGGCTTCGGGAATCGGCCTCCCGGTCGAGCAGCTCCTCCCGGTGTCCGGATGCGATCCGGGAACCGTCACCGGCGCGTTCCCGCGGCTCGCGTCGCCGCCGTACGCCAAGGCGCTCGTCGCC
This sequence comes from Candidatus Polarisedimenticolaceae bacterium, assembly GCA_036275915.1. Lineage (NCBI taxonomy): Bacteria > Pseudomonadati > Acidobacteriota > Candidatus Polarisedimenticolia > Candidatus Polarisedimenticolales > Candidatus Polarisedimenticolaceae > Candidatus Polarisedimenticolaceae bacterium. Next base: position 4,514 of record DASUCV010000015.1, read on the forward strand.
AAGACGGGGACGCTGACGTCGACCGACGGCGGGATCACGGTGCTCGCCGGGTTCCTCAATACCGCCCAGGGCGAGGTGGTCTTCTGTGTCGCGGTGCCGCACGCGGCCGGACGCATCCACCAGGCGCGCCGGACCGAAGAGAGCTTCGTGCTCGACCTCATCGCGCAGCACGGCGGAGCGATGCCGCGCACGTGCGGGCCGCCGCTGCTCGCCCCCGACGAGCAGGCGACGATCATCACCGCCGCCTCCGCGTCGTCGCACGGCTCCGGCAACGTGACCTCCGCGCGCTGATTCCGTTCTCGTATTTGACAGGTCGCGTGACGGCCAGCACAATGCCGTCGCTCCACGAACGGACCCGCTGCCCGGCTTCGCTCCGCGGCTCCAACCAGCCCTCGCTCGACATGAAAGGGAAACTCATGCGTCTGTTGAATCCCCCCCGTTGTGCCGTCGTCCTCGCCGCCGCTCTCGCCGCCTCCGCGGCCGCCGCTCAAACGACCCCGGCCGCGTCGCAGCGGAACGGCACCACCGACCGCCTCTTCCTCTCGTTCGCGCAGGAGGCGGCGATCGTCCCCTCGCAGTGGTGGGAGGGCCAGATCGAGTACCTGAACGGAGGCGACAAGCTGCCTTTCGACGCCCTGCTCTTCCGCGGCGTCGTCGCCTTCCAGCCGGTCAAGAACCTCGAGCTCGGCGGCAACTTCGGCCTCGCCAACACGAACGCGGACCCCGGGATCGACGACGGGACCGGCGCGACCGATCTCGAGGTTTACGGTAAGTACTTCTTCCCGAACGTGAGCGACGGCCTCGATTTCGCCGCCGGTGTCCTGGCGACGATCCCGACCGGCGACGACAGCATCGGCCTCGGCTTCAACTCGTTCGGCGCGCAGGCGTTCGGGTCGATGCGCTACAAGATGGACAGCATGTCGGTCGGCGGCAACGTCGGCGTGCGCTTCAACGGCACGGGCCGGGTCTTCGGCGCCGATCTCAGCGGCAAGACCTCGTTCCAGCTCGGTGTCAACGCTCTCTTCCACTTGGCGAACTCGGTCACGATGACCGCGGAAGCCCAGGTCGAGACCGAGCGCTTCGATGGGATGGACTCGGTCGCTCAGCTCGTCGGCGGCGTCGATTGGCACGCTTGGCAGCGCGGCCAGCTCCGTGCATCGCTCTCCGCGGGCCTCACCGACGCGGCGCCGAACTTCACGATCCTCGTGGGATACGCCTACGCGTTTTGATGCGGACGGGGGCGAATGCGCGCTGGCCTCTCCTCGTCGCCTTCGCCGCCCTCCTCGTCAATCTCGGCACGCTCGGCAACGGATTCGCCCTCGACGACGTCGCGCTCGTCCGTGACAACCCGGCGGTCGCGACACTCGAGGGGGTCCCTCGCCTCTTCGTTCAGCCCTACGGCGCCAGCTCCGGGGAGAATTCCGGCCTCTACCGCCCGCTGACCCTCGCGAGCTTCGCTGTGAACCGCGCGGTGGCCGGCGCTGGTCCGCGCGGCTACCACGCCGTGAACATCGTGTTGAACGCCGCGGTCGCGGCGCTCGTCTGGTTCGTGCTGCGCCGCGCAGGCACGCACTACGGGACGGCTCTCCTCGGCGGGGCGCTCTTCGCCGTGCATCCGCTCCACGCGGAGGCGGTGGCGAATGTGGCCGGCCGCGCCGAGCTTCTCGCCGCGCTCTTCGTCCTCGGCGCGTGGCTCGCGCACGGCTCCGGGCGGCGCGTCGCCGCGGCCCTCCTCTTCCTCGCGGCGGTTCTGTCGAAGGAAGGGGTCGTGCTCGCGCCGGTTCTGTTCTGGGCCGACGACCGCCTCCGGGGCGAGCGACGACCATGGTCGTCCTACGCCGGCTTGGCGGGAGCGATCGCGGTGCTCTTGGTGCTGCGCGTCATCGCGCTCGGGCCGCACCAGGGCGCCGGGTCGGCGATCCCGCTCGACAATCCTGCCGCGGCGGCGGGAGTCATCCCCCGCCTTTTCACCGCGACGTGGGTCCAGTTGAAGTACGCGCTCCTCGCCGTATGGCCACACCCCCTGTCGTGCGACTACTCGTTCGACGTCATCCCGGTCGTGCGCTCCGTGGTCGACCCGCGCTTGCTCGGCGGCCTCGCCTTCCTCGCTGCCGTCGTCTTCGCCGTCATGCGGCGGAACCGGCCGGTGGCCCTGGCGGCCGCTCTGTGGCTCGTCTTCTTCCTTCCAGCGTCGAACCTCCTGTTCCCGACCGGCACGATCATGGCCGAGCGCCTCGCCTATCTGCCGTCTCTCGGCGTCTGCCTGCTCGCGGGGCACATCGGCGCGTCGTTCGCCTCGCGCAAGACGATCGTGGTCGCGGCCTCGATCGTGGCGGCTGCCTCGCTGGCGACCCTGACGTGGCAGCGAAACTCCGTCTGGAAGGACAACCTCACCCTGGCGACGACCGACGTCGGGACTTACCCGTCGTCCGCGAAGCTGCAGGCGGGCGCCGGGATCTTCCTCGCGGCCGCCGGCCGCGACGCGGAGGGCGAGGACCACATGCGCCGCGCGCTCGAGATCTACCCCGACTACGCGCAGATCCACTACAACCTCGCGGTCCTTCTGGTGAAGCGCGGTGCGCGCGACGAGGCGACCTTGCATCTCGAGCGGGCTTCGGCGCTGGCGCCGGACAACCCGCGGCCGAGGAAGCTCCTCGAGCAGCTCCGGAAGAACTAGAGCGACTGGACCATCCCCGGGAAGTCGCGGATGGACGTGACGCGCCTGGCTGTCGCGTCGGCGTAGAGGTCGTGCCGGTCGAGGAGGACGGCGCGAAGGCCCGCGGCTTCCGCGCCTGCGACGTCGACCGCGGGGACGTCGCCGAGGAAGAGCGCCGTTTCCGCCGGCGCCTTCAGCCGCTCGAGCGCGATGTGGAAGATCTTCGGGTCGGGTTTCTCCACGCCGACGAGGTGCGAGTCGACGACCGTCTCGAATAGACCCGCGAAGCCGGCGCCGGAGAGATCGCGCTCGACCCGGCCTTCCGCGTTGCTGACGACGCCGAGGCGGTACCCCGCGCGCTTCAGCTTTGACACGGCGTCCACCGCGCCGTCGATCGCGACGGTCCAGAGACCGACGCGCTCGTGGGCCTCGGCGAGGGTGTCGATGATCTCCTCGGTCCATTCCGGCGGGACGCCGACGCGGGCGAGGAGGATGCGGAAGTAGTCGCGCCACGCATCCGAAGTCCGCCCGCCTTCACGTACGCGGCGGTCGATCGCCGTGCGTGCGATCGACTCGGCGAGCGACAGCTCGCCCACCGCCGTCTTCACGTGACGTGCGTCGAGCAGTCTCTGAAGAAACGCGTAGTCGAGATCGAGCAGCACGCCGCCGGCATCGAGAAGGACGGTCTCGATCCGGCGCGGGCTCATTCCTCGAAGCTCAGGCCGCACCCCGGGCACTGGGCGTCGCTCGCGTGCACCGTCGCGCCACAGGCCGAGCAGTTGAACGTGTCGTCGTCGGTCGATACGGGCTGCGGCGGCTCGTAGCCGATGAGCTCGGCGACGGCGCGAAGGTCCTTGGGGGCGACGCGCAGCCAGTATTCCTCTTTCAACGGCTCGCTGAGCTTCGCGCCCGGCGCCTCGCAGATCACGATCTCGGCGCGCCGGTTCGAGGCGCGCACGGAATCGCGTGCCGCCCGGGCCTCCTCGAGATTCATGAAGCCGCAGAAGTTCGTCATCCCCTCGTCGGCGGCGACCTCGGCGATCACGGCCGCCGGCGGCTTCGCGCGGGGCGTCGCCCCCTGCGACTCGACGAGGTCGACGTCGCAGGTCGCGCAGCGTGTGAACCCGGGGCGGTATTCGTCTCGGCAAACGGGGCAGATCATCGGCTCAGGATAACAGGGTGCGCCGCACGTGGCGGAGCGCCGGAAGCTCGCGGCGGATCTCGGCCTGGCGATCGAGGTCGATGCTCGCCACGACGACGCCGTCCCCGCGTGCCTTCTCCGCGACGACCTCCCCCCACGGATCGACGATCGCCGTGTGGCCGTAGGAGACGCGGCCCGGATGGTGCGTGCCCCACTGCGCCGGGGCGATGACCCACGCGAGGTTCTCGATCGCACGAGCGCGGAGGAGCGCGGTCCAATGGAAGCGGCCCGTGTAGGCGGTGAACGCCGAGGGGACGAGGAGCACCGTCGCCCCGCGCAGCGTGAGGCGCCGGTACAGCTCCGGAAAGCGAAGGTCGTAGCAGATCGAGAGGCCGAGCGGGCCGAGGGGAGTGCGCGCCACCACCGGGCGCTCGCCGGCCTGAACGAACGCCGACTCACGGAAGACCGCCTGGTCGCCGATCGCGACGTCGAAGAGGTGCATCTTCCGGTACGCGGCCGCGGCGCGGCCGTCGGGGCCGAAGAGGACGGACGTGTTGTAGACGCGGCCACGGCGCCCTCCCCGTTCCGCGATCGAGCCCGCGAGCACGTGAACGCCGTGCTTCTTCGCCATCGCGGCGAACCGCCTGAACGTCGGACCGGACCGAGGCTCGGCCGGCGGCGCGGCTTCGCCCTCACGGCGGAGATAGGCGACGTTCTCGGGGAACGCGATCAGCTCGGCCCCGGCCGCGGCGGCACGCGCGGCCAGGCGCTCGGCCAGGGCGAGATTCCGCTCACGATCGGTCGTCGAGCGCATCTGCACCGCCGCGGCCGTGAAGACCTGGCGCCGCCTCGGGCTCAACGCAGGTGGCCGAGCTTGGCGATCGCGGTCGCGACGCGCTTCTTGTACGTCTTGAGGTCGCCGCCGGAGAGCGCGGTGCGTGCCTCGCCGACGATCGAGGCGACCTCGTCGTGACCGAGCCCCTCGAGCACGCTCTCGGCCTCGGCGAGTCGCGCGCGGATCGCGTCGAGGTCGCCGAGGGTCAGAGCATTGAGGAGGGCGATGAGCTGGGAGGGCGTCGTCACGGACGCAGGGCCCCCTCGGCGACCGCGCGGACGAGGTCGAGCGAAGAAACCATGCCGACGAAGCGCCCGTCGCTCACGATCGGGATCCGGTGGATCCGCATCCCCCACATGAGGCGGCACAGCTCGACGACGTCGGTGTCGCCCGTCGCGCAGACCGCGGGGGACGTCATGATGTCCCGGACGAGGAGCGCGGGGTGGCCGTCGCCGTTGTCCCCTCCCATGGTGCCGTAGAGGACGTCCTGCTCGGTGACGATCCCGACCAGCTCGCCCCCGTCGTTCAGGACCGGCAGGCCGTTGACGTGCGCCGCCTGAAGGACGTCGCAGAGGTCCTCGACCGGCAGGTCGTCTTTGACGGTCGCGATATGGGTCACCATGAGGCTTTTCGCTAGCATGACGATGAAAACATACCGAAGCGGAGGCGGCCGTTCAACGGAAAGACGCCTCGGAATGCTTTGACGGTCCCGCCGGGGCAACGTACCTTCCCGACGATGCCTCGCGCGCTGCGCGTCCTCGCCGTCGGCCTGTCGATCGGCCTCGCCGCCGCCACCCGGGGCTTCGCGTCGGAACCGATCCTCGAGCGGTTCGCAGTGGACGTGTCGATCGATCCCCAGGCCGGCACGCTTCACGAGACGGCCGCGGTGACGGTGCGCGCGCCGGGGGCGACGCACCTCGTGTTCGCGATCGACGAGGGGCTCGCCGTCAAGCGCTCGTCGGCGAGCGAAGGGGTCATCGAGCATCGCCAGGCGGGGCCCGAGATCATCGTCGACGTCGATCCGCCGATCGCGGAGACCCGCACGCTGACCTTCGCGATCGCCGGCGCCCCGGGCGGCCACTCCGACTCCGAGATCGGGGAGCGCCGCGCCGTGCTCGCCCCGGCAACACCGTGGTATCCGTCGCTCCCGTCCACGTGGGCGACCGGCACGCTCGCGGTCCATCTGCCGAAGGGCTGGCGCTCGGTGGCGACCTCCGCCGCGAAGCCGGTGCGCTCGCTCGCGGTGGCCGCCGCGCCCGATCTCGCCATCAAGGAGGGTGCGATCCCGGGGACCCGGTTCGTCCTCGCGGGGGCGGGACCGCTCGCCCTCGAGCGGGTCCAGTCGTCGGTCGCGCCCGCACTGAGCTGGCTCTCGGGCGCGCTGTCGCCGTACCCGTTCTCGGAGCTCGCGCTCGCCGTCCTCCCCGGATACACGGGGCGCGTCGAGGCGAGCGGAATCGTGATCGTCGGATCGGAAGCGCCGCTCGCCGGCCCGTCGGATGCCGCCGACCTCCTCGCCGGTCAGTGGTGGGGCCAGCTCATCGCCGGCGACGGCGCGTGGGTCGACGCCTTTGCGGCGTGGGAGGCGTGCGTCTTCGCCCGCGACCGCGATCTTCCCGTCCCCGGAGCGATCACCGCCGCGCGGGCCGAGTACTTCGCGCTCCGGTCGGGGGACGTGCCGATCGCGACGGCCCGGCACGACGCTCCCGCCCCGCTCCTCCGCGGGAAGGGCTCCGCAGTTCCCGACATGATCCGCCTGACGGCCGGCGACCGCGCCATGTTCGACGCCGTGAGGGAGCTCGTCGCGCACGCGGGACCCTCGCCCCTCTCGCTCGCCGCGGTGCGCGCCGTGATGGAAAAGCACGCGGGCCGGTCGCTCGAACGCGCGTTCGACGAGTGGTTCGGGCGGGCCGGGGCGCCGGAAATCGCCGCGACCCTGAGCGCCTTCCCGGCATCGTCCGGCGGCTACCGCGCCGACCTCCAGCTCGTGCAGAAGCGCGGCGTCTTTGCGCTGCCCGTCGAGGTCGTCCTCTACGGTCCCGGCGGCGAGCAGCGCGAGACCGTCGAGATCGACGACGCCTCGACGTCGGTCTTCTACATCGTTCCGTTCGAGCCGAAACGGGTCGAGATCGACCCGCTCGATAGGATCTTCCGATGGAAATGAACTGCTCCCCGCTGGGCTATAGTTTCGTCGCATGGTTCTGAAGAAGATCCGGGCGCTCCTGGGCCGCAAGCCCGGGCGAGCGGCGGCCGCCGCGGCCGAGGCCGCGCCCGCCGCGCCCGCTGCAAACGTACCGGCCGTCGTGCCGGTCCACCGCGGCCCGGAAGTCGTACACCACCCCGTCGCCCTCCAGGACCTCGACGCCGACGCCGTGCGGATCGTGAAGCGCCTCGCTCGGTTCGACCACACCGCGTATCTCGTGGGCGGCTGCGTGCGGGACCTGCTCCTCGAGCGGAAGCCGAAGGATTTCGACATCGGCACTTCGGCGACGCCGCGCCAGATCAAGCGCCTCTTCTCGAACTGCCGGATCATCGGCCGCCGGTTCCGGCTTGCGCACATCTATTTCCAGAACGGCAAGATCATCGAGGTCGCGACCTTCCGGGCGAAGGATAACGGCGCCGAGGCGGACGAAGCCGCTGCCGCGGCGACGGCAGCGCCGGCGGTCGAGGCCGACGACATTCTCATCCGCGACGACAACGTCTTCGGCACCCCCGAAGAAGACGCCCTCAGGCGCGACTTCACCATCAACGCGCTCTTCTACGACGTCAACGCGGAGACGGTCATCGACCACGCCGACGGTCTCTCCGACCTCCGCCGCAAGCTCGTCCGGACGATCGGCGACCCGGCGGTGCGGTTCCGCGAGGATCCGATCCGCATCCTCCGCGCCATCAAGTTCGCCGCGCGCCTCGACTTCGCGATCGAGAGCGGGACCCTGGCGGCGCTCACGGCGACGCGCGGCGAGATCCCCAAGGCGGCGCCGCCGCGCGTGCTCGAGGAATTCAACCGGTTCTGCCGCGGGGGCGCCGGGCGCCGCTCGTTCGAGCTGTGCTTCGAGACCGGCGTCTTCGAGATCATCCTCCCCGAGGTCGCCTCCCTCTACGCGGAGAACGGCGCGGAGCGACGGGCGCTCCTGGCCCTGCTCGATGCGATCGACCGGCGCTGGGCGGCGGGCGCCGCGGTCGGCACCGCCGAGATCTTCTCCGCTCTGCTCTTCGCCGCGGCGGCGCCGCAGCTCGGTTGGCCGCTCGGCGGTGAAGAGCGGCGAGAGCCGCGCGGCGACGTGCGCGGCATCATCGAAGCGGTGCTCCGGCCGATCGCCCTGAGGCTGCGGCTCTCGCGGCGCGACCAGGAGCACACGCGGCAGACCCTCATCATCCTTCAACGGATGGTCCCCTGGAAGCCGCTCCGCCGCGGGACGCGTCATACGCTCATGCGGCGGCCGGCGTTCGCCGACGCGCTCGCCATGCTCGACGCCCTGGGCCCGGTCCTGGGAGGGATCTTCGCGGAGTCGGCGACGGCGTGGCGCGAGTCGCTCGACGAGCCCGGCGCGCAGGCGGTGCCCGCGCACGAGGCCGCACACGAGGCCGCACACGAGAGGCCGGCCGAGGGAACGAACGGCGGCGAGCGCCGGCGACGCGGGCGGCGCGGCGGGAGACGCCGGCATCGCGAGCGCGAGGAATCGCCGTCGGCGCCGGCATCGTCTCCCGCACCGGCGCCGGTGCGCGCCGCGACGATGCCGCCGGTGTGGGACGACAACTATTTCTTCGCGGCGCTCCCGTCGGTCCCCAAGCGCCACACCGAATCGAGCGACGGCGACACCGATCGCTACGGCGCAGACGTCGTGGCGGCGAGTCCGACGCCGGTGGAACCGCATACGAATCCGTCCCCACGCAAGGCGAGGCGGCGCCGCGGCGGGCGGGGCCGTCGCAAGCCGGGGCCTATACTCCCTGATGGCGATTCTTCCTCGCCGGATGGAGGCGAATCATGAACAGCGCGCGCGTGGCGTCTCGCGTCGCTCTCGCCGCTCTCATCACGGGATCCTTGTGGGCCTTGGGGTGCGGCGGAAGCAGCGGCAGCTCCGGTATCGGCGGAGGCTTCACCGCCAGCTCGACCGCGACATCCCCCGGTCTCATCAAGCTCGTCAAGAAGTCGTCGAGCGGCTCGCACGTCGTCGTCTCGGCCGTTCTCTACGGCCCGGTCTCGGCCGATCTCTACTCGTTCGCGTTCGACGTCGTCGTCGGCAACACGACGACCGCAAAGTTCGTTCCGAGCTCCGCGTCGCCGGGCGACACGCTGATGGCATCGGGCGGGCAGACGATCCAGGCCGAGGCCGACGTGTCGGGTAGCGATGCGACGCACGTCGTCGTCGGCGTGTCGAAGCTCGGAGGCGGTACCGGGAACAGCACCACGGCCAACACGACGATCGTCAACCTGACGTTCGCCCTGCAGGCGGCGGGGACCACCTCGCTCGCGATCGCGACGAGCCCGGCGCCCCAGGCCCTGGACAGCACCGGCACGCCGATCGGCGGCGTCACGTTCGACTCGGCGGCGGGTTCCCTGAGCGGCACTTCGAGCGGCGGCGGGGGCTATTGACGGTGCGATAAACTGCGGGCTCCTCTTTCGGGGGTCCCCGGTGAAAGCGCTCCTGCCCCTCGCCCTCAAGGTCAACGGAGAGGCGGTCGAGGCGGCCGTCGCTCCGTACAAGACGCTCCTCGAGGTCCTCCGCGAGGACCTCGGCCTGACCGGAACGAAGCACGGCTGCGAGCTGGGCGAATGCGGCGCCTGCGCCGTGCTCCTCGACGGCACGCCGGTGCTCTCGTGCCTGGTGGTCGCGGCGGCGTGCGACGGCCGATCGGTCGAGACGGTCGAGGGGATGGCGGGCCGCGACGGCGCGCTCCACCCCCTGCAGGCGGCGTTCGCGGATCTCGGCGCCGCCCAGTGCGGCTATTGCACGCCCGGCTTCCTGCTGACCGCGAAGCATCTCCTCGAGGCGAACCCGAGCCCGACCAGGGACGAGATCGCCGACGCGCTCTCGGGGAACCTCTGCCGCTGCACCGGCTACAACCAGATCTTCGAGGCGGTCGAGGAAGCGGCGGCGCGCTTGCGGGGCGAGCGCACCGAGGCCGGGTCCGAGCGCTGGGCGAAGACCGGCGACCCGCTCGCGGCCGAAGTGCGCAAGCGATGAGCAACACGATCGGGAAGCCCCGCCGCCGCGTCGATGGGCGCGCGAAGGTGATCGGTGCGACACGCTTCGCCGACGACGTCGTGCTCCCTCGCACCGTCGTCTGCAAGCTGCTCCGGTCGAGCGTCCCCCACGCGGTCCTGCGATCGGTCGACGCGTCGCGCGCCGCGAAGCTGCCGGGCGTCCTGCTCACGCTGACCGGCCGGGACTTTCCGATCTCGTTCGGCATCCTGCCGGTCTCGCAGGACGAAGACCCGCTCTGCCGCGACCGCGCGCGCTTCGTCGGCGACCCGATCGCCGCCGTCGTCGCGAAGGACGAGGCGACCGCCGCCGAGGCGCTCGGCGCGATCGACATCGACTACGAGGTCCTCCCCGCGCGCGCGACGCCGGAGGAGGCGTACGCCCACCCGGCTCCGCGCATCCACGAGTACGGCGAGGAAGGCAACGTCCACAAGCGGGTCTCGTTCCGCTTCGGCGACACCGACGAGGCGTTCGCGTCGTCCGACCGCGTCTTCGAGGACGTCTTCTTCTTCCAGGGCAACACGCACCTGCCGATCGAGCAGCACGCCGCGATCGCGGCGCCGGACGGCGACGGCAAGCTCACGATCTGGTCCTCGACGCAGGTGCCGCATTACCTGCACCGCGCGCTCGCGCGCGCGCTCGACATGCCCGCCGCGCACATCCGCGTCATCGCCTGCCCGAACGGCGGCGGGTTCGGCGGGAAGACCGATCCGTTTAGCCACGAGATCGTCGTCGCGAAGGCGGCGATGATCCTCGGCAGGCCGGTCAAGATCACGCTCACCCGTGAAGAGGTCTTCTACTGCCACCGCGGCCGCCACCCGGTGCTCATGCGATTCAAGACCGGTGTCAAGAACGACGGCACGATCACCGCGATGCACCTGAAGACGCTCATCGACGGCGGCGCCTACGGCTCGTACGGCGTCGCCTCGACCTTCTACACCGGGGCCTTGCAGACCGTGACCTACCGGATCCCGCGCTACCGCTTCGAGGCGTGCCGGATGTTCACGAACAAACCGCCGTGCGGGCCGAAGCGCGGCCACGGGACGCCGCAGCCGCGGTTCGGACAGGAGGTCCAGCTCGACAAGATCGCGGAGGCGCTCGCGCTCGACCCGGCCGCGCTCCGCCTCAAGATCGTGGAGACCGAGAACACCGTCACCGCGAACTACATGCACGTCCAGACGATCGGCCTCGCCGATTGCATCAAGTCGGTCGTCAAGCGCTCGGACTGGGCGAACCGGTTCAAGAAGCTCCCGCACGGCAAGGGGCTGGGGCTCGCCTGCTCGTCCTACCTCTCGGGCGCGGGGCTGCCGATCTACTGGAACAAGCTCCCGCACTCGGGGGTCCAGCTCAAGCTCGACCGGAGCGGCGGCGTCACCGCCTTCTGCGGCGCGACGGAGGTCGGCCAGGGCTCGGACGACGTGCTCGTCAACATCGTCGCGGAGATCCTCGGCATCCATCCGTTCGACGTCCGCTACGTGACCGGCGACACCGATCTCACGCCGGTCGATCTCGGGAGCTATTCGAGCCGCGTCACCTTGATGATGGGGAACGCGGCGATCCAGGCGGCCGAGCGCGCGCGCGATCTCCTCGCGCAGGCGGTCGCGAAGAAGCTCGAGGTCCCGAAGGAACGTCTCGTCTTCGCCGAGCGCCGCGTGTTCGACACCGAGAATCCGGACAAGGGAGTCACCTTCCAGGAAGCGGTGATCCTCGCCGAGGCGGAGTTCGGCACGCTCGGGACGACGGGGTCGTACACGCCGCCGCGGTCGCCGGCGCGCTACAAGGGGGGCGGCGTCGGTCCGTCGCCGACCTACTCGTACACCGCGTGCGTCGTCGAGGTCGACGTCGACCCGGTGACCGGCTGGATCCACGTCCCGAAGGTCTGGATCGCGCACGACATCGGCCGCGCGCTCAACCCGACGCTCGCGCGCGGCCAGGTCGAAGGATCGGTCTACATGGGACTCGGCGAGGCGCTCATGGAGGAGCAGACGTTCCGACGCCTGCCGCCGCGGCTGTCGCACGCGCTCGTCCACAAGTTCCCGTCGATCCTCGAGTACAAGTCGCCGACGACGCTCGACATGCCCGACGTCGATACCGAGCTCATCGAGCACCCCGACCCGCGCGGGCCGTTCGGCGCCAAGGAGGTCGGCCAGGGCCCGCTCCTCCCGATCATGCCGGCGGTCGCGAACGCCGTGTACGACGCGGTCGGCGTGCGGATCGACGAGACGCCGGTCACGCCGGAAAAGATCCTGAAAGCGCTCGACGACAAGGCGAAGGGAAAGCCCGGCCGGTTCGGCCCCGACGCGTTCCCCGACATCGCCTACCCCGAGCCTATGATCGTGCCGACGCCGTGGGAAGGCGGCGACGGCAACGCCGTCAACGATCCCGATCGCAAGCGCTCGGCCAAGCTCGCCGAGAAGGTCTGACCGTGCTGCGCCTCCCGCTCTTCACGTACATGGCTCCCAAGTCGGCCCACGAGGCCGCCGCGATCCTCGCCGATCACGCGCCCGGCGAGGCGATGCTCATGGCGGGCGGGACCGACCTCCTTCCCAACATGAAGCGCCGCCAGCAAACGCCGAAGGTCGTCGTCTCGCTCGCGCATGCGGCCGACCTCCGCCACTCCGGAAACGGAAACGGCATGGTCCTCGGCGCGGGCCTCACGCTCACCGAGATCGCGCACGACGCGCGCGTGAGGGCGCACTACGCCGGCCTCCACCAGGCGGCCGCGCAGATCGCGACGCCGCACCTCCGCAACATGGGCACGCTCGGCGGCAACCTCTGCCTCGACACACGCTGCAACTACTACGATCAGACGGAAGACTGGCGCCGCGCGATCGGCTTCTGCATGAAGAAGGACGGCGATACCTGCTGGGTCGCGACCAGCTCCGACCGCTGCCTCGCCGTCTCCTCGACCGATACCGCCCCGATGCTCATCGCGCTCGGGGCTTCCGTCACTCTCGTCTCGAAGCAGGAGGGCCCGCGCGAGGTCGCGCTCGCCGACCTCTACGAGAACGACGGCATGCACTACCTCACGCGCCGCCTCGACGAAGTGCTCACGAACGTCGTCCTGCCGCCGGCCGCGGGATGGCGGAGCGTCTACTGGAAGCTCCGCCGCAGGGGCAGCTTCGACTTCCCGGTCCTCTCGGTCGCCGCGGCGGTGAAGACCAAGGGCGGCGTCGTCGAGGACGCACGCCTCGTCCTCGGCGCGGTCGCCTCGCGCCCGCTTCTCGCACCCGAAGCCGCGCAGGCGCTCGTCGGCAAGTCCCTGAAGGACGACGCCGTCATCGCCGCCGCCGCCGACGCCGCCTTCGCCCTCGCGAAGCCGATGGACAACACCGACTTTGTCCTCCACTGGCGCAAGCGCGTGACGCGCGAGTTCGTCACCTACGCTCTGCGCGAGCTGCGCGGCGACGACCTGCGCGAGACGCGCCGCAAGGTCGCGCGGCAGGATCTCGTCTGGATCGGCTGACGTGAACGTCCTCCTCTTCGGCGCCACCGGCATGATCGGCCGTGCCGCGCTCCTCGAATCGCTCCGCGACGGCCGCGTACGCTCGGTGCTCGCGGTCGGGCGCCGTCCCACGGGCGTCACGGACTCGAAGCTCCGCGACGTCGTGGTCGAGGATCTCTTCGACCTCTCCGCCGTGAAGGACGAGCTTCCGGCGTGCGACGCGTGCTTCTACTGCCTCGGCGCCGCGTCGTACGGCATGACCGAGGCCGAGTACAGCCGGCTGACGTACGACCTCACGCTCTCCGTCGCGTCGTCGATCGCCGCGGTCAACACGCGCATCGCCTTCTGCTTCATCTCGGGCGACGGCGCGGACCCGAGCGAGCGCGGCCGCACGATGTGGGCGCGCGTCAAGGGGAAGACCGAGAACGCCCTTCTGCGCATGCCGTTCCGTGCCTTCATCTTCCGGCCGGGCTACATCCAGCCGCTCGACGGGATCAGGACGCGCGTGACGCATTACCGCATCCTCTACGCAGCCCTGCGCCCGTTCTACGGACTACTGCGCCGCCTCTCTCCCCGTCACGTCACCGACACGCGCCGCGTCGGCCGCGCGCTCGTCGCCGTCGGCCTCGCGGGCCACGAGAAGCGCATCCTCGGCTGCGAGGAGATCAACGCGCTGGGCGAGCGGTGAGGATCGTCTCGGTCAACCTCGGCCGCCCTCGTGAAGTCGAGTACGAGGGCGAGATCGTCCTCACATCGATCTTCAAGACGCCGGTCGAGGGACGTGTCCGCGTCGCCCACCTCAACATCGACGGCGACGAGCAATCGGACCTCACGGTCCACGGCGGCCGCGACAAGGCGGTCTACGCCTACCCCTCGGAGCACTATCCGTTCTGGCGGAAGGAACTGCCGAGCGCGGAGCTTCCCTGGGGCGTCTTCGGCGAGAACCTGACGACCGAAGGCTTGACGGAAGATCACGTCGCTCCCGGCGACCGCCTGCGGATCGGCGACGTCGAGTTCGCGATCACGACGCCTCGCCTCCCGTGCTTCAAGCTTGGAATCCGATTCGGCCGCCCCGACATCATCAAGCGGTTCATGCGATCGCTGAAAAGCGGCTTCTACCTCGCGGTCCTGCGGGAAGGCACGATCGGTGCGGGCGACCCCATCGAGCTCGTTCCCGCCGAAGGCGATCGCGTCACGATCCGCGAGATCTTCAGCCTGTTCCTGCCGAATCCGGATCGGAGGATCGCGAAAAGAGCGAGCGTGCTCGCGGGGCTGCCGGAGAATTGGCGAGAGCGGATGCGGGAGAGTCTCTAGAGCTATCAGCGAGCCCAGCGGATCTTCTTTCCGGTTACGCGAGAGTGAAGCACGTCGGGATCGAGCTCGACCCCATTCGGCCACGCAATCGTGCGTGCGGCGCGGCTGACGCGGACTCTCGCGAAATAGTCTGGATCTTCCAGCGCGGCGAAGAGATTGGTGAATGGCTCGAGGAAGGGCTTCATGTCGATCTCGCCTTCGTCCCCATTGTCGAAGCGGAGCCACAACCTGTGAGCACCGAGGGCCTTAACCGCCCGCACCGCACGCAACTCGGATTCAATCGAGCGGGGCAATTTTCTCGAGGCTTTCATGTCGACTCGCTCGCTCCCAGTTTCGACTGATCTCGGGCAAGGCCAATCCCGCCCGAGGAGGCACTGAGAGAGTCGCAGATCACTCGACTCCGTGGACCTCTCCCAGCCCCAAAGCCCGTTGCATCCCGTTAACGTTTGACCTTTACAATTTGTCCGTTCTGTCTGTGCACTTTATGTCGCGCCCAAAACCACTCCGGTATGTAATCCATTCCTCGGTGGTTTAGGTAAACCGGCTATGCACGTGTCCGGAGTTGTTCGTAAGTGATCGCACCCCGATGGCACTCGGCTTGAAGGACCTCTGAGCGTTCGTCCGTGCTCCGTCACGCGTCTAGGAGTGAACGACTCGCGCCACCCCGATGAGTTGAACACTCCAAGCCCCGGGTCGCGTACCCCCACGCGCGACCCGGGGCTCATTTTTTATGTGGACGCGGTAGGGTTACCCCGTGGCAACCGATAGGCGCATCGCGAAGGCGCTCGCGACCGGCAAGACCCAGGCGCGCGAGGTCATGGCGCGGCGGGCCGACGCGTTGAAGCGGCGAGCGAAGGCGGTTCGGGCTCATCAACGACGGGCAGGTGCGCTGACGGCGCGCGACGCGGCCGGGCCCGGCGTGCTCGTCGCCGAAGGCGATTCGTGGTTCGACTATCCGCTCCTCGACATCCTGCGCGTGCTCGACGACGACTACGGGTACGACGTCGAGTCGGTGGCGCACAAGGGAGACCCGATCGAGGCGATGGCGTACGGTGGGACGCAGCTCGACGATTTCGCGCGGCGCCTCGAAAAGGTGCACGCGCGCGGCGAGGTGCCGCGGGCGGTCCTCGTGTCGGGAGGCGGGAACGACGTCGCGGGGACGGAGTTCGCGATGCTCCTCGACCACCAGGCGTCTCCGGTCCCCGGGCTGAACCAGCCGGTCCTCGACGGCGTCATCGATCAACGCATCCGCTTCGCGTACGTCACGATCCTGAGCCGGGTGACCGCGGTATGCCGCGCGCAGTTCGGCCGGCCGGTGCCGATCCTCGTGCACGGCTACGACTATCCGGTCCCCGATGGGCGCGGGTTCCTCGGCGGGTGGGCGTTCCTGCCTGGGCCGTGGCTGCAGCCGGGTTTTCGTCAAAAGGGGTTCGGCAACCTCGACACGACGAAGGCGATGACCAAGGCGCTCATCGAGCGGTTCGACGCGATGATCGAGAAGATCGTCGCGTTGCCGGACTTCGCGCACGTGACGTTCGTCGATCTCCGCGGATCGCTCCCGACCGGGAGCGACTACAAGACGTGGTGGGCGAACGAGCTGCACCCCACGCACAAGGGGTTCCGGAAGATCGCGGCCAAGTTCGCGGCGACGCTCGAGGCGCTGCCCTAGGCGCCGCGCCGCTCGGCGGCGGCGCCGGCGGCCGCGTCGTAGACGGCGATCACCCAGAGCACGAGCGGCGTCGCGAGGAGCGCGGCCGGTCCCCAGCCGTCCTTGATCGCGCCCGGAAGAGAGAGGCCGAGGCGTTCGAGGAGCTTGATCCCCGTGGGCGTGACGACGAGCCACGCGGTTCCGAGGAGCCAGACCCCGGTCAGGAAGAGCGCCGCGCGGCGACGGTGCCCGGCGAGGAGCTGGCCCCAGCCTGGAACGGCGATCGAGGCGATTGCCGCGACGATCGGATGAGGTGCGGTTCCGTCCTGATGCGCCGCGATCGCGTGGGCGTGAAGGACCGCGGCGACGTGCAAGAGCATCGTGAGCCCCGCGAGCGACATGAACGCGACGACGAGGATCGCCGAGGGCACGTCGAGGAGGCGCAGCGTCGGGACGATCCGCTCGAGCGTGTCGAGGAGCGCCCACAGAATCGCCGCGCAGAAGCCGACGGCGGTGAGATAGAAGAGACCCCACGCGATCTCGCCCGCGAGCATATGGCCGAGGCCGGGGACCACCAGAGAGAGGCTGCCCGCGAGCGCGCCCCCGACTCCGGGCGGCGCGGAGCTTCGAAAGCTCGAGACCGGCGCGCGGTGGTGGCCGGTCGCCGCCGCGCCGAGGACCGGCCGGCGTGCCTTGGGATCGATGTCGCCCAGGTCGTAGATCTCTTCGTGCACCATGCCCGCACCTCGCTCCTGAAGGAGCGCTCAAGCAACCGCGCGGCCATGTGAGATCGGGGCATGCGGGCGGGCTTTTCGAGCGCCGCTGACGACATCGTCAGGGCCGGATACGGATTTCGGCGGCGCCGGACGCTATGATCCTCCCTCATGTGCGGCATCTTTTGCCTGCTGAACGTTCCCGAAGGGGCCGGCGCGGGCTCGCGTGACGTCGCCGTCCGGCAAGCACGTTTGCTCCGCCACCGCGGGCCCGACTGGAGCGGGGTCTGGGCCGGCCCGCGCGCCGTCCTCGCGCACGAGCGGCTCGCGATCGTCGATCTCCTCCACGGCGCGCAGCCGCTGCGCTCGCGCGACGGCGCGCTCGTCCTCGCGGTGAACGGCGAGATCTACAACCACC
The DNA here is from genome assembly GCA_036275915.1 of Candidatus Polarisedimenticolaceae bacterium. NCBI lineage: Bacteria > Pseudomonadati > Acidobacteriota > Candidatus Polarisedimenticolia > Candidatus Polarisedimenticolales > Candidatus Polarisedimenticolaceae > Candidatus Polarisedimenticolaceae bacterium. The sequence goes on from DASUCV010000015.1 coordinate 21,888, forward strand.
GGGAGCTGCGCTCGGAGATCGGGATCAGAGACGCCTTCGGCACAGATTCCGATTGCGAGGTGATCCTGCCGCTCTGGAGGAGCGACGGTCCGCGCCTCGTCGAGCGCCTGCGCGGGATGTTCGCGTTCGCCCTCTACGACTCCGCCACGAACGACTGGCTCATCGCGCGCGACCCGATCGGCATCGTCCCGCTCTACGTCGGGCGCCGCCCCGACGGCGCGCTCGCGGTCGCGTCCGAGATGAAGGCGCTCCTCGAGGTCTGCGACAACGTCGAGCCGTTCCCTCCCGGCCACTATCAGACGAGCCGCGACACCGCTCCGGTGCGCTACTGGAACCGCGATTGGTTCGACTTCGACGCCGTTGCCGACCGCGACGTCCATCCGAAGGAGATCCACGACGCGCTCGCCGATTCCGTCCACGCGCACCTCATGACCGACGTCCCGTACGGCGTGCTGCTCTCGGGAGGGCTCGACTCGTCGGTCATCGGCGCGCTCGCCGCCGGGTTCGCGGGGAAGCGCGTCGAGTCGGGCGATCGCGAAGGGGCGTGGTGGCCGCGCCTCCACTCGTTCGCGATCGGCCTCGCCGGCTCGCCCGACCTCGCCGCCGCCGCGCGCGCCGCCGAGGGAATCGGCACGGTGCACCACGGCTTCGAGTTCACGGTGCAAGAGGGTCTCGACGCCCTCCGCGACGTGATCTGGCACATCGAGTCGTTCGACACGACGACGGTCCGCGCCTCGACGCCGATGTACCTCATGGCGCGCCGCATCCGCGCGACCGGCGTCAAGATGGTCCTCTCCGGCGAAGGCTCCGACGAGATCTTCGGCGGCTACCTCTACTTCCACAAGGCGCCGAACCCGCGCGCGTTCCACGAGGAGCTGGTTCGCAAGCTGCAGCTCCTGCACCTCTACGATTGCCTGCGCGCGAACAAGTCGATGGCCGCCTGGGGGATCGAAGCGCGCGTTCCGTTCCTCGACACGCGCTTTCTCGACGCCGCGATGCGCGTGCACGCGCGTCACAAGATGGTCGAGGCCGGCGGCATCGAGAAGCGGATCGTCCGCGAGGCGTTCGCCGGCATGCTCCCCGAGCCGATCCTGTGGCGGCAGAAGGAGCAGTTCTCCGACGGCGTCGGCTACTCGTGGATCGACTCGCTCAAGGCCTATGCCGAAGCGCGCGTCTCCGACGCCGACTTCGCCGGCGCCGCCGAGCGCTTCCCGATCGGCACGCCGCAGACGAAGGAGAGCTTCCTCTACCGGGCGATCTTCGACGAGCTGTTCCCGGGTGAGTGGGCCGCACGCACGATTCCTTCGGGGCCGAGCGTGGCCTGCTCGTCACCCGCCGCCATCGCGTGGGACCCCAGCTTCGCCGCCAACGCCGACCCGAGCGGCCGCGCCGTGAAAGGTGTCCACAAAGAAGCGGTGTAGGCCTCTACGGCGCGCACGTCAGATTCGCCGCCGGCTGCGGCGCGCCTTGCGAGTTGTAGCCGCTCGCGCTTTCCTGGCAGAGATCGTAGCTCGTCACCAGGTAGTACGACGATCCGGCGGCGGGCGTGATCTGGACGGAGCGGCGGCCGGCCGAAGCGGGGGGCGTCTGCTGGCACGCCTTCGCGCCGTGCGAGTACCACGCGCCGAGCGACCCTTCGTAGACGTTGTAGCCGCCCACCTGGCCGCCGAGGTCCTGGAACGAGATCGAGAGATCGCTCCCCACCTTGTCGACGCTGAGCGGTGACGCCGAGGCGGACGACGAGACCTCGGGCGGCGCGGCGCTCGACGTGGGCGGGAGCGCATAGGTGATCGTGAGCACGGGGCCGAACTGCTTCAGCTCGTCCTCGCTCGCCCGGAACTTCGTCTCCTGCTGAGCACCGGCCGCGAGCTGGAGCGCGTAGCCGTAGTCGTTCGCGGGATGGGCGAGCCAGAAGCGGAACGCATCGAGGACACCGGCGCCGCCGAGGACCGCCGGACTCACGATCGAGCCCATCGTGACGACGGCGTCCGGATCGAACGCGGTGTCGCGCGCGCCGAAGTAGTCGGCCGTCGACGTTCCGTTGACGCCGGCGGCGCGCGCGGCGGCGTTCGGCTGGTTCCACGCCTTCACGTTGAACTCGCTGTCGCGGTACGTCGCGCCGCCGTGCCCGTTCGTCGGGTTCACCGGGTTCTGCGTTTGATCGGGGCCGCCGTAGTCCCACCAGCGCTGGAGCACGCGCCGCGCCTCGACCGTCTGCGCATCGCCCCAGAACGGCGCCAGCGCGACGCTCGCGGCGGTCAGGCTCGATGGATTCGAGACTCCGGTCGCAGCGAAGGCGTTCTCCCATTCGAAGCGGACGAAGTCGGTGTTCCTCTGCGTGCCGCCGTTGTTCGAGCGGAGCCAGACGGAGCCGTTCGCGCCGGCGACGCTGCCGTACACCGTTCCGGAGTCGTGCACGGGGACGGTGAAGTTCTCGTACCCTGACGCGCCGAAGGTCACGGTGAGCGTGTCGCCGACGACGAATGTCTTCGCGTTCTGCGGATCGCTGACGTCGAGGAGGTTCGCGACCCCGCCGCTCGCGCGGTCGGCGACATCGGCGATCGGCCCCAGCGGAACGAGCTGATAGGTCGCGGGGCCGCAGTCGTGATGCAGGCCGGCGACGGTGAACGTGATGCGATCGCCGTTCTGCGGGTCGAGGACCGCGCCGGTGATCGCGACGTCGGCGCCGCCGACCGCGTGCAGGCGCCACGCGGCCGGGCTCGCGGCGGCGGCATTCACGCTCTCGCTGAGCCACGCGTCGACGCGTGTCAACGACGCCGGCTCGACTCGCACGACGCGCGGCGGCGCCGTGTCCAGGGCGGCTCTCGCCTCGGCGGCGGTCGTCGTCCCGTCGATCGAGGCGACGAACTCCGCGAGATCGACGAGCTGGCGGTTCGTGAGCCCGCCGGGCGTTCCATGAGGCTGCGTGCGCCCCGGCGTGCGGAAATCGATCATCGCCTCGAGGAGCGTCTCGGCGTCCTTGGGCTTCGCGACCCCGACGTACGGCGGCGAATCGAAGGCGCCGAGAAGCGACGGCGTGTTGACGCCCCACAGCGGCGCCCGCGTGTTCAGCTCCGCCTCTCCGGCGTCATGCCGCTGCCCGACGTCGTGGAACGTGAAGTCGGTCCATCCGGTCTCGGGGACGTGGCAGGTGGCGCACTTGCCGTCGGCCGGCTTCCCGCCATTCCCCATGAAGAAGGTCGCGCCGCGGATCGCCGCCTCGGAGAGCGTGCCGTCGGGGTTGCGGTGCGGGCTGTGCGCGAGCGCCGGGAGGTTCAGGCAATAGGTCGCGAGGTCGTCGAGGTCGGCGCTCCGCCCGGCGTTCGGCGGCCCGAGCGGCGGCTGGAGCTGGGCCGCGGGGATGTAGCCGGTTCCTCCCATCTGGATGCCGCGGAAGGTGTGGTCGAAGTCCTGGACCTCGTCGCGATCGCCCGAGCGGTGGAGCTGGCCGAGGCCGGTCGCCGGGTCGATCCCGCCGAACGACGCGCCGAGGCCGAGGATCGACTGCGTCTGCCGAGGCCCGTGCGCGCCCGGCAGGAACTGGAGATCCCACTGACGGCCATCCTCTTCTCCGTAGATGTGGCACGAGCCGCACGCCACCTTGCGATTCGACGACGCGCGCGGATCGACGGCCCCGTGGAACACGCGCTCGCCGTTCAGGAACGATGCCGAGAGCGGCTCGGGGGTCCCCGGCGTCACCGCGATCCGCTTCAGCTCGACAGGCGACGACCAGGTCGTGACGTCGACCTTCGAGACGTCGCGCGAGAGGAGGTTCGCGACGTAGGCGATCTGCTTGCCGCCGATCGCGACCGGAGCCAGCGCAATGCCGGTCGGGCGGCGGCCGACGCCGACGGCGACCGGATGCGGTGCGACGCCGTCGTCGTACGCCGGCGTCGTCGCCGGCATGACGAGGAGGTTCTCGCTCAGCTCGCCCACCATGAAGACGGTGGCACCGTCACCGGTGAACGCGAGATCGGCGGGGCCCGAGACCGGCATGTTCCAGCCGGGGCCGATCCACGCGGAGGTCGCCGGGTCGTGGACCTGCATCGCCGTCACGATGACCTTGTCGGTGATCGTGTTCGGGATGCGCCGCGTCGTGAGGTCGATCTGCCGGAAGACCGCCTGGATGATCGAGTCGGGCGTGATCACGGTCTGGTTGCGGTTCGAGTACTGCGTCGCGACCCAGACCCTCGTCGTCCCCGGCCGCTGCGCCAACCCGCCGCGGAAGTTGAGGTAACCGCCCTCGGCGACGTTGTGCGCGGGGATGGGATCGTGGAGCGAGGCGTTGTCTTGCGGCCCCGCGCCGTCGGTGCGCTCCTCGGTCGTCACGCGCGGCGTGCCGCCCGAGACGTCGATCCGGCTCACGCGCGGAAGGCGATCCATGACGTGGAGGTGCGTCACCCACGCCGAGACGCCGTCCTCCAGCCATGCGATCCCGAGCGGCGTGCGGAAGGTGTCGAGCCGTGCCGTCACCGTGCGCGTCGCGCGGTCGATCACCGCCACCTGCGCGCCGCGGAGGAGCGTGACGAGCGCCTTCGACTGGTCGCGCGAGAGCGCGACACCGTACGGGCCGCTCCCCCACGGAAGATCGATGCGCGCGAGGACGGCGCCGGCGCCGCTCAGGACGTAGACGCGGTCCGAGTCGTGGCAGGCGACCCAGACCTCGCTGCCGTCCTCGGCGACCGAGAGGCCGTGCGGCGCGTGGCGCACCGGCGGACCGACGGGCGGCTGCGGCAACGGGAACTCGACGACCGCATCGGTCGCCGTGTCGATGCGCGAGATGGAATCGTGATCGGGGTTGACGACCCAGACCTTCGAGCCGTCGGCGGTGATCTGGATCGGCCCGCTCTTGAACGAGCGCGCGCCCGCCGCCGAGGCGGTATCGAGTGCCAGGAGAAGGAGCGCCGCCGCGCACAACGGACGCATGACGTCCGTGAAGCTACGGGGATCGGCCTGGTTTGTCGAGCGTGGGTGGATTACGCTTCGCGCCATCGCACGGAGGGAGCCGTGATCCGGTGCTTGGTCGGGGCCCTGGCGCTCGCGTCGTCGTGCGCCGCCTTGCAGTCGGCCCGAGCCGTCGAGCCGCCGGCGACGGTGGCGCCTTCGCTCACGTCGCTCTTGAACGAGTGCGCGGATCCGCAACTGGGCGCCGAGGCGATCCCGATTCGAGGGGCGACGATCGCCGTCGGCAATTTCGAGATGTCGTTGACCGATGGCTGGCTCGTCCCGGTGATGGGAGGGAGCCGCGTCTTGGGCGCGTACTTCGAAGGCCACGGGCGGTACCTCTACGACGTCCGAGAGCCCGCCGATCAAGAGGCGCTCGCGCTGAACCTCGCGCGGATGACGAACAGCCTCCGCGTCACGGCAAGCAAGGTCGGCGACGAGCTCACGAGGGCGCTCGTTCTCACGAGCGATCCGAGCCTTCTCGGCCTCGACGCCGGACAGGGCGGCGATCATTCGTGGCCGCGATCGATGGACGACGGATTCCGGACCATGCTGACCCGGGCGCGCGCGACCGCGACGAGCTCCGGTGAGTTCGATTTCCGTCTCGCCTCGGCGCTCCTCAACGGCGGCCGCCGGTGGACGTACGTCGAGCTCTCCGGCGGCCGCCTCCCGGTGGGCTACGTCTACGACGACGCTCTCGAAGGGTTGGAGCGGCTCCTCGGTTTCCGCAAGCTCGTCCGCTACGACGTGCGCTTCGCTCAGACGCTGAGCGAGCACGGACTGCCGGGCTGGGATGCGGGGCGCCGGCTGAACGTGGTGTTGCGCCACGCCGACATCTCCCTCGTCACGATCGACAACCGATCGGCGACAATCGACAGCGACGTCACCCTGCGCATCCCCGAGGCGAGGACGCGCGTGATCGACATGATGCTCATGAACAACCGCGACCCGGACTCAGCGAACTGGAGCTCGACGCGCCAGCAGCTCCGGGTGATGCACGTCCGCGACGCCGACGGCCGCGACCTCCCGTTCTCGCACAAGTATCACGAATTGATCGTCGAGATTCCGACAACCTCCACAGCGGATTCCGAGCTGCACCTGCGGTTCGAGACCGAAGGCGAGATCCTGCTCGATGCCGCCGGACGGCACACCGACGACTACTTTTCCATCTTGAACTACCCCTGGTACCCGAGTCCCGGCAGCCCTGCGGGTCAGCAGTTCACGTACACGCTCAAGGTCAAGGTCAAGAAGCCGTGGGAGCCCGTGACCTCCGGACGGGAAGTCGCCCGCATGGACGACGGGACGTTCGTCACGGTGCAGTCGCGGTCCGATCAACCTTCGATGCTGGTCGGCGTGATGGCGGGAAAATTCTTCAGCAGCAGCGTCACGACCGGGCGCACCACGGTGCGCGTTCACTCGTACGCGTGGGACCGCAAGGACGTGCTCGAGAAGCTGCCGAAGCTGGCCGGCGCCATGCTGGACCTCTATACGAAGCTTCTTGGACCGTTGCAGTCGGACGAGATCGACATCGTCGAGTACCCGGGCCGGGTGCCACGGCCCGCGGCGGGGCTGGTCGTCATCGACCCGATGGCGTTCTCGAATGTCCATACCTCGGCCGCGAGCGGGGTGAACGCCCGCCTCGCCCGCGCGCTCGCGTTCCAGTGGTTCTCGCAGAAGGCGATGCCGATGAACCCCGAGGATCTCTGGCTCGCCAACTCCTTCGCCGATTACTACGCGGGCCTCGCGCTGAGCGCGCTCGACGTCCACCACGCCGGCACCGTCTACGGCTTCGACGACCTGCTGACCGCCTGGCGCGTCGAGGCGAAGACCTGCGCCGATAGCGGCACCATCGCGACTGCCTTTTACCTCGGCGGCGAGGACGGCGCGCGAGACCGGGCGTGCTTGCTCGACAGCCGTGGGCCGCTCGTCCTCCACATGCTGCGGACGATGATCGGGAACCAGAAGTTCTTCGACGCCACACGCAAGTACCTGGATGCGGCGAACTACGGGCCAGGGACGACGGATGGATTCACCGACGCTCTCTCGAGGGTCGCCGGCGAGGACATGCGCTGGTACGTCGACCAGTGGGTCCGGCGCCGCGGCGACGCCCAGGTCACGTTCGAGCACCACGTCGACACCGGGCCGCACGGCTACCGCCTGTGGGGAACGATCCGGCAAGCGCCGGGCGCCGGCTTCAAGAAACTCCTCCTCCCCGTGGTCTGGAACGACGGCGGCAGCGAGGTCGGTAACGTCGTCCTCGTCGACGAGCCGGAGGAAAAGTTCGAGTTCACCCTAGGGGCGAAGCCGGCCTCGGTCCAGCCGGATCCCCACCATACGAACTTGGCGGTCTACAAGTGATCGCGTCGCCCGGTTGCGCTACGCTTCCGGCCATCTTGGGGGGATCGTCATGAGCCGTCGAGGCCGCCTCGCGCTCGTCGTGGGACTCATCGCTCTGGCCTCGGCCCCTTGCGCGGCCCTCGACGTCAAGCCCGCGCCGGACACCTCTCTGGCCGCCGCGCTCGAGGAGACGGGCACGATGGCCCTCGCGTCGGACGGGGTGACGATCAAGAACGAGCGCGTCGATTTCGGGCACATGGAGATCTCGTTCGCCGAAGGGACGCTCGTGCCGGTGCTCGGAAAGTCGGGCGCCACGCTCGGCGTGTACTTCGAGGGGCGGGGTGGTTACCTCTACACGACGACCGACGTCGCCGATCGCGCCGCCCTCTCGGTCAACGCCGCGCGGGTTGCGAAGTCGATCCGCACGATGCAGGGACGCGTCACCGACGACTTCAAGTCGGCGCTCATCCTGTTCAGCGAGCCCCAATTCACCGATCTCTATGCCGACGCGTCGCTGCCCCACGCGAGCGCATCGGCGATGTCCGGGAGCTTCCAGACGATGCTCGCCGGCGCTCTGAGCACCTACGGAGACTTCGGTTTCTTCACCGCGACCGCACGCCTGAACGGCCACGGGCGCTTCGTCTATGCCGAGCTTTCGGGCGGGCTCGAGCGCGTCGGATACGCCTTCGACGACGTCCACAACGGGCGAGAGCGCTTCTTCAACTTCAGGAAGCTCGCCGATTACAACGTGCGCTTCTCCGAGACGCTGAGCTACCAGTCGATTCCCGGATGGACGGCGGAGCGCCGCAAGACGATCGCGATGACGCGGGCGGAGGTCGCCGTCGACACGCCGGACAACCGGTCGGGGACGATCGACAGCGATCTCACCTTCCACGTGCACGACGCCGGCACGCGCGTCCTGCCGCTCTTGCTCCTCAACAATCGCGACCCCGACTCAGCGGACTGGAGCTCCCCCAAGAACAAGCTGACCGTGAAGCGCGTCGTCGACGCGAACGGTCGCGAGCTGCCGTTCTCGCACCGGTACGGGATACTCCTCGTCGAGATCCCGCCGACCGCCGCCGCAGATGCCGACGTCAAGATCCGAGTCGAGACCTCGGGCGAGGTCTTCGTCGACATGAAGGGACATCACGGCGACAACTACTTCAGCCTGAACTATGAGGACTGGTACCCGAGGCCGGTGTCCTGGTCGGCGCGGAGCTTCACCTTCGCCGTGAAGGTGCGCTGCAAGAAGCCGTGGAGCCCCGTGACTTCGGGGAAGCAGACGTCGAGCCGCGAGGATGGAGATTTCGTCACGGCGGAGGCGCGCTCGGACGTCAGGGTCGATACGATCGCGGTCTTCGGCGGTAAGTACGTCACGCGCGGCGAAACGGTCGACGGCGTCCTGATCAACATCCACGCGTACGCCATGGCCCGCAAGAACGTCCTCGACAACATGCCGAAGCTGGCCGGGAGTATCGCGAAGTTCTACGCGTCGCTCCTGGGGCCGATGCCGGTCGACGAGCTCGACATCGTCGAGGTCCCGGAGTACGGATTCGGGATCTCTCCCCCGGGACTGATCCTGATGACGACCGAGGCGTACAAGCCCCACGAGGAAGAGGCCAACTACTTCGTCGAGGGCGTCAACGCGCGCCTGGCGCACGAGATCGCGCACCAGTGGTTCGCGCACAAGGCCGCTCTCGCCGGCCCCGACGACAACTGGCTCTCCGAGTCGTTCGCCGAGTATTTCGCGGGCCTCGCGATGGGGGCCATGAACGGCGACGACAAGAACGTGTTCGGATTCAACAAGATGATCGCGAACTGGAAGGGCCAAGACAAGTACTGCACCGACGGCGCCCCGATCGCCGCGGCCGACTACCTGGGCGGAGAGGACGGTGACAAGGATCGCACCTGCCTCCTCTACGCGCGCGGGCCGCTCGTCCTCCACATGCTCCGGACGTCGATCGGCAACGACCGCTTCGCGGCGGCGGCGAAGAAGTACCTCGACACCGCGAACAACGGCCCCGCGACGACCGACGACTACGCGAAGGCGCTCTCCGACATCATGCAGATGGACATGCGCTGGTACGTCGACCAGTGGGTGCGCCGCAGCGGCAACGCGCAGGTCGGCATCGAGCAGCATCTCGATGCCGACGGGCCGGGAGGCTACAAGCTGTGGGGCGTGATCCGGCAGGCGCCGGGCGACGGCTTCAAGAAGCTGCTCGTCCCCTTCGTCTGGGACAACGGCGGCAAGACCGAAGCGCGCGTCGTGTTCGCGGACGAGCCGGAGAAGAAGTTCGAGTTCAAGCTGGCGTCGAAACCCGGGACCGTGAAACCGGATCCTTATCAGAACAACCTGGCGGTGTACAAGTGATGGCGTGACACAAATGCGGTACGCTCTTCGGCAAACCGCATGAGTCACGACACCGCACCTCGACGCGTCTTCGTCTCCGGGATCGGCGCGATCACGCCCTACGGGCTGGGTGTCGACGCGCTGAAGGACGGCCTCTACGCGGGGCGTTCGGCGATCGGCCCCATCACCGCCTTCGACGCGTCGCGCTTCCAGACGCGGTTCGGCGGCGAGCTGCCGGCGACGCCGCTCGCCGAGCACTTCGACGCGCGCGACCTGCCGTGGCTCTCGTCGCTTACGGCGCACGGGGTCATCGCGGCGCGTCTCGCGCTCGCGGACGCCGGCATCACGAACGGCGCGATGGGCGGCGCGGGGGTGATCTTCGGCTCGGGCTTCGGCACGATCGCGGAGGCGGGCCCACATTTCCTGAAGTGGGCGGAGGTCGGCGACACGGCATCGCGGCCGACGACGATTCCCTCCCTCATGCTGAACGCCCCCGCGGCGCAGATCGCGATCTACCTGGGGCTCACGGGGCCCTCCCTCATGGTGTCGACCGCATGCAGCTCCGGCAGCCACGCGATCGGCCAGGCGTACCGCGAGATCCGCGAGGGACGGCGCGAAGCGATGGTCGCCGGGGGCGGCGAACACGCGCTCACCGAGCTCATGCTCCTCTCATGGTCACGCCTGCGCGTGCTCTCTCGGCGGAACGACGAGCCGGCACGCGCGTGCCGTCCGTTCGATACGGACCGCGACGGCCTCGTGCTCGCCGACGCGGTCGTCCTCCTCGTGCTGGAATCCGAGGCCTCGCTGGCCGCACGCGGCGGGCGCGCGCTCGCCGAGATCGCGGGGTACGCGAGCAACTGCGACGCGTCGCACCTCACCGCCCCGAACCAGGCGACCGAGGTGCTCGCGATCCGTGAGGCGCTCGTCGACGCCGGGTCCGAGCCGGGCGACGTCGATCTCGTCGTCGCGCACGGCACCGCGACGCGCCTCAACGACCGCACGGAAGGCCACGCGCTCCGCGAGGTGTTCGGCGACAACGGCGCTTTCCCGGTCGTCACCGCGCCGAAATCGATGCTCGGCCACGCCATGGGCGCGTCGGGCGCGCTCGGCGTCGCCGCCGGGGTCTTCGCGCTGCAATCGGGGAAGGTCACCCCGACGACCAATCTCGACCACCTGGACCCCGACTGCGGCATCCCCATGCCACCGGCGACCGCGGAAGCGATCGACCCCGAGGTCGCCATCGTCGACGCCTTCGCCTTCGGCGGCCACAACGCCGTCGTCGTGCTGAAGAAATAAGAGGGGACAGCTTCCGAAACTCGAACTGCAGAGTTTCGGAAGCTGTCCCCTCTGGTCTCTCCTCAGTAGTCGAGCTTGAGGAAGACGCGGAGGCGATCGTTCGAGCGCCAGACTCCCCAGAACGACGTCGGGCTGCCGCCGATGAGATCGATCTCGGCGCCGGCACGCGCGTGGCCGGCGAACGGGTACGAGCCGTCGATGCGGACGAACGAGTCCCAGTCGCGCGTCCCGACCGTGGCCGTCACGTCGACGCGCCATTCGGTCGCCTCGCCGTACGTTCCGCTGAGGAAGATCGCCGGCAGGTAGGCCGCGTCGAGAGAGGTCGCCGCGACCGCGAGGCTGCCGCCGCCCACGGTGTCGCCCCATCCGGCAATTGCGCGCCACGGACCCTGCGACCACTCCGCTTCGACTTGATAGAGCGCGTAGCCTTCCTGACCTCCCGGGTAGTGGAAGTAGCCCCCCTCGCCGCGCACGATCCACGCGCCGAGCAGGACTTCGCCGTCGACGCCGGCGACGTCGAGGCGCGGAAACGTACGGTCGAGCGTCACCGGCACGAGGCCGGTCACGGGATCGGGAAGACCGGGAATTGCGGTGATGCGCGGCGCGTCGTCGTACCCGCGGAAGTACGACACGGTGACCTCGCCCCGTGATCCGCGGTAGCCGCCACGCACCGCTCCTTGAAGCGTGTCCCACGTCACCGGCGGGAACGAGGCGCTGCCCCACTGAAGCTCCGTCCCCGGCGGTGCCGCGAACCATCGCTCGCCGATCTGCGGCAGGCGCGACGGCGCGTACTGCGGGACGAGCGCGCCCTCGACGTGCCAGCGCTCGTGCTCCCATACCGCGTCCGCCGACCACGGCGAGAGACGCACCTCCGCGAGCGGATCGGTCCAGTCGCGCGGCGTCAGATTGTCGGTCGCGTTGACGAACGTCGTGCGCCCCCACGTCAGCCGCTGCTTGCCGAGCACCACGGTGACCTCGCCGGCGCGGAACCCGACGGCGAGGTCGCGGAAACGCAGCGCCGCGCGGGTCAGATCGCGATCGTCGGCGTCGTAGAGGACGTCGCGCGACACGTCGCCGTGCGACTCGTGCTCGAGGATCGCCGCGACCTTGACAAACACGCTGCGGTTCAGGCGTGCGTCGAGCGCGTAGGTGAGCCGGAACCAACCTTGGACCGACGGCTCCCCGTCCCGGTACGCGTCGCCCCACGTCTCGACGGTCACGCCCTGATCGACCGCGTGCGCGGGGAGCACCGCCGCGAGCGAAAGCAAGGCGACGGCGAGACGGCGGCGCATCGCGCGTGATAATCTCACAGCGATTCGTGAGGGAAGAGGGCCCACCATGAAGCGATTGCTCACAGTCTCGCTCGTCTTGGCTGCCGTCCCGACGCTCGCCGCCGCCGGCGAGGTGTTCGGCAAGATCACACTTAACGGCGCCGCCGCCGAGGGCACGACCGTCGCGGCGAAGTGCGGCGACAAGAGCTACCCCGCCGTCACCGCCGACAAGACCGGGACGTACCACATCGTCATCGCCGGCGCCGGCAAGTGCACCTTCACCGTGACGAGCAAGGGACAGTCGGCCGACGTCGCCATCGTCTCCTTCGACGACGCCGCACAGGCCGATCTCGTTCTCGAATCGAAGGACGGCAAGCTCACCGCCCGCCGCAAGTAGGCCAACCGGTACCGATGGCCGACGGAGGGAAAGACCGCTGGGACAAGCTGGGGGTCTTCCTCCATCCGATGGGCGGACTCCTCACGGCGCTGGCCGTGGCCGTCGTCGGGATGCGCGGCTCCCAGGTGCTCGACCGGCGGCAGTCGGTCGACACCAACGCGCGCCTCTACTCGGAGCTGATGAGCCGCCGCGAGGAAGCCGACTCGGGCCTCCGGAAGGACATGTTCGTCTCGATCATCTCGCAGTACCTGCGCCCCTCCGATAACGATCTCGACGCGAAGGTCCTGAACCTCGAGCTGCTCGCCTGCAACTTCAACGACGCGCTCGACCTGCGGCCTCTCTTCTTCGACCTCCAGCGCCGCATCAACAAGATGAAGGACTGGAACGAGCGAAGGCAGCTGCTCAACCGCATCGAGACCGTCGCCAAGGAGACCACCGCGAAGCAGCTCTTCTCGCTCGAAGGTCACGGCAGGAGCTTCCGCCGCACCGTCGACTTCGAAGAGCTCGCGAAAGCCGACGGCGGAATGCCGCTCGACGGCGAGGCGATCACCGTGGGCGGCGTGAAGTGCCAGGTCAACCTCCGCGCCCTGAGCATCGATAAGGATCAGGAGACGGTCACGCTTCGCCTCGTGGTCAAAGCGCCGCCGGATCGCCCCGATCTCACCGACACGAACGCCAAGTTCGAAGCGAGCTACTTCGACTTCCCCATGATCGACAACACGCGCCTCTCGAACGGCCTCCGCTGCGCCGTCACCCTCGCCAACTTCAACGACTTCGCCGCCGAGCTCGTCACCGTCTGCTTCCCCGGCGAGTACGGCAGCATGAAGGACCGCCCGTACTACGACGAGGTGATCCTGAAGCTGCACGAGACGACGGACAACGACGGCAGCGGCAGCGGGTCCACGGCTGCGCCTCCGCCGGATAACGCCCAGGGGAATCCCAAGTAGGCGTCGAGTATTCCGTGGCCTCTCTCATTCAAGCCTCCACTCCGGAACACTGGAGCTCGGCCCGCCGCCTCATCGAGGCGTACGCCGCGTCGCTCGACGTCGATCTCTGCTTCCAGGGTTTCGACGAGGAGCTGCGTGAGCTGTCGACGCGATACGGCCCTCCGGAGGGCGCACTGCTCTTGGCACCCGGCGAATCCGCCTACGTCGGTTGCGTCGCCCTCCATCGCTGGTCGGCTGACTCCTGCGAGATGAAGCGCCTCTACGTCGCACCGGAGGGTCGCGGCCATGGCCTTGGCCGCACCCTCACGGAAGCGGTCATCGCGGAGGCACGGCGGATCGGGTACGCGCGTATGCTGCTCGACACGCTGCCGTCGATGAGGGAGGCGCAGGGGTTGTATCGCTCGCTGGGATTCGTTCCCGTGACCGCCTACCGGCCCAATCCGGTGCCCGGGAGTCTCTTCCTGGAGCTGGCGCTGTGACCACCGCCCACTGCTGCGCCGCCGATCGCGAGTTCGATCCGAAGATCGCGCGGCGCGAGCTGAAGCGCTACCGGAAGCGCGGACCGGTCTCCCCGACGAAGGAGATGCTGGAGCTCGTCACGCCGCGCCTGCCGGCGGAGGCGACGCTCCTCGACATCGGCGGCGGCGTCGGGATGATCCATCACGAGCTGCTCGACCGTGGAGCGCGATCGGCGGTCCAGGTCGATGCGTCGTCGGCGTATCTTGCGATGTCGGAGGAGGAGTCGAAACGCCGAGGCCACGAGGGGCGCGTCACGTTTCGCCATGCCGATTTCCGGTCGGTCGCTTCCGAGATCGCGCCCGCCGACGTCGTCACGCTCGATCGCGTCGTCTGCTGCGACCCGGACTACGAGAGCCTGCTCGGCCTTGCCGCCGCGCATGCGAAGACGGCGCTGGCGTTCAGCTATCCGCGGGCGCGTTGGGCGGCGCGCATGTTCATCGGCGGGTTCAACGCGTGGCGCCGGCTCACCGGGCTCCCGTTTCGCGCGCATGTGCATCCGCCGGCAGCGATGGCGGCGGTCGTCGAGCGTGCGGGATTGAAGCGGCAAGGCTCGGCACAGGGATTCATCTGGGCGGTCGAGGTTTTCGTTCGGGCAAGCTGACGCATGTTCCGACTCCGATTCGCTCCGTCCCAGTTGAAGGCGCTCGCCGCGCGATTTCCGGCGCTCGCGGACGATCCGGTGCTGGCAATTGCCGGCCGCGCGCGAGCGCGTGGCTATCTCACGAAGCGCGAGTTCATGGCGCTCGGCGACTGGAAGACGCCGCGGAGCCGCCCGCGCCGGGCGGGGAACACCGCGGCGGTCGTGCACGAGGCGACACGGCTGGCCCTCGGGGCGACGAGCGTCGAGCTGAAGATCGGCATCCTGCGGACGCTCGAGGGCGTCGAGTGGCCGACGGCTTCGGTCATCCTGCATCTCTGCGATCGAGCGCCGTTTCCGATCCTCGACGTGCGCGCGCTCTGGTCCGCGGGACTACACGGCACGCCGCGGTATACGACGGCGCTGTGGGTCGAGTACGTCACGTTCACGCGCGGGTTGGCGCGCCGCGCCCGCGTGTCGATGCGCGATGTCGATCGCGCGCTCTGGCAATACTCCAAGGAGAATCAGCGTTGACGGACCTGCGCCCGGCACGACGCGACGACCTCGAGGCGATGATCGAGACCGCTCGAAGGTCGTGGCTGAGCGCGTTCGCGCAGACGGCGCCCTTCGAATTGATCGCATGGTGGACGGCGACCGATCGCGCGCGCGCGCTCTACGAGGCGAGCTGGAACGAGATGCACGTCCTCCGCGACGGTGGTCTCGTCGCCGGCATCCTTCACGTCAAGGACGCCGAGATCAACGGGCTGTGGGTGCATCCCCTACTGCAGGGGCGCGGCATCGGCGCGGCGCTCCTTTGCTCCGGCGAGGGGATGATCCGCGCGGCCGGTCACGATCGCGCGTGGCTCACCTGCTCCGGCTTCAACGAGCGCGCGCTCGCTTTCTATCGCCGCCACGGCTACGGCGAGAAGCAACGCGAGCGCACCGTCCATGCGTCGGGCGTGTCGCTCGAGGACATTCGCATGGAACGCACGCTCGACTAGGATGATGCCCCGGAAGGAGCCTCCATGAAGATGACGATCGCCGCTCTCTCGCTCGTGACGGCCTTCTCCGTGCTCGCCGCGACACCGGCCTCGGCGCCGGATCCCGTCCAGGTCAACGCGAAGTACATCCAGGTCAAGCTGGACAACCCGAAGGTGCGGGTCTTCGAGTCGGTTCTCAAACCCGGCGAGAAGGAGCAGCGCCACGGGCATCCGGCGACGGTCGTTTACGTCGTGTCGGGCGGCAAGGTAAGGAACCACATGGACGACGGCACCGTGAAGGAGATCGAGTGGAAGACCGGCGACACGGTCTACCGTGAGCCGCTCGTCCACTGGGCCGAGAACATCGGCGACACGACGCTTCGCGTCCTCGTCGTGGAGCTGAAATGAGCCGCGTCCGCGTCGCGGCCTTCGGCGTCTCGATCGACGGGTTCGGCGCCGGGCTGAGCCAGAGCCTCGAGAATCCGATGGGAGTTCACGGCCTCGAGATGTTCGAGTCGTTCTTCGCCACGCGCACGTGGCAGCGCATGCACGGCGGCGAAGGCGGCGAGGCCGGGATCGACGATGCCATGGCCGCGAAGAGCTTCGAGGGGATCGGCGCGTGGATCCTCGGGCGGAACATGTTCGGCCCCGTGCGCGGCCCCTGGCTCGACGAGAGCTGGAAGGGCTGGTGGGGGGACGAGCCGCCCTATCACACGCCGGTCTTCGTGCTCACGCACCACGCGCGCGCGCCGCTGGCCATGCGGGGCGGGACGGAGTTTCGGTTCGTCACCGACGGGATCGAGTCGGCGCTGACGCAGGCGAGAGCGGCGGCGAGGGCCCTGGACGTCCGCATCGGCGGGGGCGTCTCCACCGTGCGCCAGTACTTGCAGGCGCGGCTCATCGACGAGCTGCACCTCGTCCAGGCGCCGGTCGTCCTCGGCGGCGGCGAGCCGCTCTTCGCCGGGCTCGATCTGCGCGCGCTCGGCTATCGCTGCACGGATCGCGCGACCGGAGAGCGAGCGACTCATTTCACGCTGACCCGATCATGAGGACTTCGGTCTTCTGCGGCGTCAGCGTCGACGGCTATCTGGCGCGTCCCGACGGAGCGCTGGACTTTCTCGATGAAGGCGGCAACGAGCCCCACGGCTACGAGGAGTTCTTCGCGTCGGTCGACGTGCTCGTCATCGGCCGCAAGACGTACGAGACCGTGCTCGGATTCGGGACGTGGCCCTACGGCGAGAAGCCGGTCTTCGTCCTCTCCTCCCGGCCGCTCGTTCCACCACCCGCGGGATCGCTCGTCGAGCGGCTTTCCGGTACCCCTCGCGAAATCGTGGCGACGCTCGCGGCGCGCGGTTCTCGCCACGCGTACGTCGACGGCGGGATCACGATCCAGCGGTTTCTCGCCGCGGGCCAGATCCAGCGTCTCACCGTCACACGCGTCCCGGTGTTGATCGGGAGCGGGATTCCCCTCTTCGGCACTCTTCCCGCAGACATCCGCTTGAAGCACGTGATGACACGCTCGTTCAGGAACGGACTCGTGCAGAGCGAGTACGAGGTCGTCCTCGTCGAATGATCAGTGGCAGCTCGAGGCGACGCGCGCCTTTTGCGCTGAAGGCTCGCCGTACGACGACTCTTTGACACCGTCGAAGTACTGGACGAGGTAGAAGAACACCTGGCCGGGAGCGGGAATCGCCTGGTCGGCCTGTCCCGCTGCGCTCAGACCGGTCGCGCCGAGACAGACCGTCGTCCCCAGGTCGACGTTCGACCCTGCGACGCGAAGCTGGTCGAGGCTTCCGCGCACCACGTCGAAGTGCTGCGCTTGTTGGACCGGATTCCACGTCACCTGCGTCAACGATCGTCCGGAGACGTGCAAGGTGATCGGATCCACGACCCCGTTCTGATCGTGCGGAACGTTGACGACATCTCCGGCGGTCGCGGAGTTGCCCGAGGCATCGGTCGCGCGGTACCGGATCGTGTAGTCCCGCCCAGGGCCGTCTCCGGCGCGCTCCGCGCGCAAGAGCACGTCGAGATCCGTCGTCCCGATCGCAGCGCCCTGGATGTCGTCGGTCGTCTGACCGTCGCCGTTGCCCGCCGCATCGTCGGGCTCGCTCGAGAGGACCGCATCGAGCGTCAGGCGTGGAGCGGGATCGCAGAGATCGTGAACGGTCACCGTGCTGTGGACCGCCTGCATGGCGTGATTCGGCGGCCACAATTGGCGCGGGCTCGTGTCGACCGTCAAGACGGGGGCGATCGTGTCCACGACGTCGACGAGGACGTCGTCGGTTCCCGTCTCGCCGGACCGGTCGGTCACGCGAAGCGTGATGCGGTGGACTCCGAGCGACATCGGAAGATCGAGCGTCACGCCGGTTCCGAGCACGCGTTCCGAGGGAGAGCCGAGGCCCTCGAGCCACTCGAACGAGACGATGTCGTCGTTCGTCCCGGGGGTCGAGTCGTCGTCGGTCGACGCCAGGCCGCTCAAGTGCACCACGCTGCCTCCGGGTCCGGCACACTCCAGCGTCTGATCGGGCCCCGCCTGCGCGACCGGTGCGTGGCACGGGGACCGGCTCTCGATCACGAGGTGCACGTCGTCGAGGGCGGCCATGATGAAGTTGATCGAGCCCTCCTGTTCGAACACGATCGTGATCGCCTGTCCTTCGAGCGTCTGGAGGAGGCCGGTGACGTCGACCGAGCGTGCGTTCGGGCCCGGCTGCATCGGTGGATCGCCGGGCCTCGTGACGAAGACGTCCGTGGCAGTTCCTCCAGCAGTGATCTGCACGCGCCATTCCTGCGATGGGTGCGTGAAATTGGATGCGTAGTTGTACACCCGGTCCGACCAGACGAGCGTCGCACGATCGACCTGCGCCGGAACGGTCACGACCTGACTCAAGCGGACGGGCCCGAGCCGCAACTGGAAACCCAGAGCGTCGTGGGATCCGGAAATTGGTGGGATCGGGCCGGTCGGCACGGGCGGACGGATCGTCCCGTCGTTCAGCCGGAAGCTCCCAGCCGGCGAGCTCGGAACCGTCCACCCGGTGAACCCGTTCTCGAACCCGCCGTTCTGCACGAGATCGGTCCTGACCCGATTGGGGACGTGGGGACACGAATCGCAACGGTCGCCGTACCCGTCGCCATCGAGATCCGATTGGTCCGGGTTCGCCACGTCGGCGCAGTTGTCGCATGCGTCGCCGACGCCGTCTCCGTCCCGGTCGGATTGATCTCCGGTCGCGAGCAACGGGCAGTTGTCTGCACCGTCGAGGACGCCGTCGTGGTCGGTGTCCGGATCCCGCGGATTCGTCCTCGTGACGGCGATCTCGACGCCGTCGCCGAGGCCGTCATCGTCGGTATCGGCGTTGAGCGGGTCGGTGTGCGCGGCCTGTTCGGCTAGGTTGTCGAGCCCATCGCCATCCGGGTCGGCGTGCTGCTCGCCGGGAACGAGGGGATTGAAGCCGTGAGCGACCTCGAACCCGTCCAGCAAGCCGTCGCCGTCGGTGTCGGGGTTGTCCGGATCCGTCCCGTGGATCGCTTCGTCGTCGTCGCTGAGTCCATCGCCGTCACGATCTCGCGGCGTGCGGAAACAGATGCCGGTCGGTTGGATGTCCCCCACGGTTAGCCCGCGAAGCTCGGCGCCGGTCATCGCATCGAAGACGCGGAGCTCGTGATACGACGGGACGTACAGCCGCCGTCCCTCGTAATCCAAGGCGATGAGATCGTAACCGTACCAGGTATCCACGGTCCGCGTGAACGCGGGCGCCGTCCGGAACTCAGCGGTGACAGGGTCATACACGAACGCTTGGACCGAACCAGGGACCGGTGTCGTGGAGCCGCCATCGGACCGCACGTAGTACCGCGTGCCGTCGGTAGAGAAGACGCCCGAATTGCCTCCAGGACTGGCGAGAGCCCGTTGGCTGACCGGCGTGATCCCGGGGATACGGAACGAGAGCGCTGCGGCGGAGGTGCTCCCGCTGACGGTCAGGATCGCTACTCCCGATCGCGCATCCGGCGCGCAGTTCACGTTCACCGGATACGACGTCGTGCTGAGGACCTCGCCGGTATCGCTCACATGTCCTTGATCGTCGATCGTGAGCCGGCGGACCTGGTTCGGGGTGAACGTCGTGACCAGGATGGAGCCGTCGCGGCACACGTCCACCGCGTCGCATTGCGCCGTGCCGAGATCGAATGTGCCGATCTCCGCTCGGGCTGCCGTGTCGACGATCGAGAGCGTTCCCGACGGGTAGTAATAGCTGCAGGTCAAGAGGAAACGGCCATCGGCGGTGGCCGCGAGGTCGCCGCCCCGGCTCGTGATCGGGATCGGATTGGTTCCCGGGGCGAACGCCGGCGGGTTCGCTGCGGGATCGACGACCCAGATGTGATTCTGTGAGTCGGTCATGTAACCGAGATGGCCGTCGGGCGCCATGACGCAATCCGCGTTGCCCGAGTTGCCGGCGTAAACCCTTCCCGCGGTCGCGTACGCGTGAGAGTCGACGACCGTCGTGTAGAACGTCTCGGCCACCATTCCGTATTCAGGGCGATGGTCGTCGGCGGGATCGAGAGGGTTCGTCCCCTGATAGATCTCGTTTCCGTCGGTGGTCCCCCCGCCGTCGGTGTCCGGCTTCAACGGATCGGTTCCGTACTGGTGGACCTCGGCACCGTCGTCGATGTCGTCATGATCGGTATCGGGGTCGCGCGGGTTCGTACCACGCGCCACTTCGTCCGCGTTCGTGAGGCCGTCGCCGTCGATGTCGCCACCGGGGTCGCCGAGAAACTCGATCGTCTTCGCCGCGCCGCGGATCGCGAAGTCGTCGAAATACCACCACGCATCGGAACGGAAGGTGTTGACGGTGAAATAGACTTCGATGACCGAGCCGGCGAACGCCGAAAGATCGAGCGAAACCGGCGTGTAGCCGCCCAAGAGGCCCCGGAACTCCGCGAGCGAAGCTCCCGTCGTCGCATTCGACACGACGATGCTCCCCGACGCGGAAGTCGGTGAGCCTGAGTACCAGTTATTGAGCTCGAGCCGAGGCGAACTGCCCGCAGCGAGGCCGAATCGCTCGGAGACGAGTGCCGAACTGAAGCCATAGAAGGAATACGGTGCGTAGATCCCCCAGGCGTTGACGCCGGAAGCCGCTTGGTACGGGCCGCTTGTCGGCGGGCCCCAGGTCCAACCGCTGCTGTCGTCCGCGAGATGAAACGGCCCCGGGCTCGATTCGAAATCGTAGACGACGTCGCCGGGAACCCCGATCCCAATCTGCTCGGTGTCCTGGCCACCGCAATGCACGACTTCCGCGGAGGGGTCGACAACGCTCAACGTGACGAGCCCGTTCACGAACTCGACGAGCGCGCGGTTCGTACCGCCGCCTTGGACGAGAATGCCCTGGCCTGCCGAAGCACCGAAAACCGCCGAGCCATCGACCGTCAACGTGACGCGCACTCCGGTCAGCTGATCCAGCAGCCGACCGTTGCGCTGATCCACGAGCCGATAGGTCACCTGCGACGGCTGTCCCGCGATCGAGAAATTCGACCCGCTCGGCATCGCTTCCAAGGGAAGGTGAGGCGTCGGGTCGCACGCGTCGCCGATCCCATCGCCTTCCGCGTCGGCCTGATCGGGGTTCGGCACGTCGGGGCAGTTGTCGGTCGCGTCGAACACGCCGTCGTGATCGGGATCATCGCAGGCGTCGCCGATTCCGTTCGGATGGACGACGTCGGCCTGGTCGGCGTTCACCGTCAACGGGCAGTTGTCGGAGCCGTCGGGGACGCCGTCGCCATCGGAGTCGGCGACGTAGGGATCGGTTCCTTGTGCGACCTCCTGGGCGTTCGTCGCGCCGTCTCCGTCGGGGTCGTCGCCGGGGACCAGGAACTCGATCGACTTCCCGTTGCCGCGGATCGCGAAGTCGTCGATGTACCAGCCGGGTGCGGTCTCGCCGTAGTAGCTCCGGAACGCGAATGCGATCTGGATCTCTTGGCCCGCGAAGCCGGCGAGGCTGAGAGACTTCCTCTGATACCCGCCTTCGGAACCCTGGAGGATGTCGAGATACGTCCAGCCGCTCGAGAAGTCCGCCGACGCCTCGATGTCCCCCTCGTCATTCCCCGCCGCGCTGAACCAGCTCCGCAACTCGACGCGTGGAGTTCCCAATTGATCGAGGCGGATCCGAGGCGAGGTGAGGCGGGCGTTCATCCCTTGCGGGTAGTCGCCGGCCAGGTTCGTCGCCCAGACGTTCGTTCCAGAGAAAGCTTGCCCCGGTCCGGACGTCGGCGCGCCGAGCTCCCACGCGTCGTTCGTCCCCGAGTGCGTAAACGAGCCACCGCCGCTCTCGAAGTCCTCGAAGATGTCGAGCGGAATCGCGATCCCGTTGTGCTCGGTATCTTGTCCGCCGACGACCACGACCTCCGCGGTGCCGTCGCTCACGGACAGAGTGACGAGCCCGTGGACGAACTCGACGAGCGCCCGGTTCGTGCCGCCTCCGCTCAACAGGATTCCTTGGCTTGCAGCGTTGCCGAAGGTCGCCGATCGGGCGAGGGTCAACGTGACCCGCACGCCTGCGAGCTGGTCGAGGAGATGACCGTCCGCCGGATCGACGAGCCGGTAGGTCACCTGGACAGGCTGACTGGTGAGCGCGAAATCTGCGCCGGTCGGTTTGCATTCGAGCGCAATCGTCGGATAGGGATCGCACGCATCGCCGAGCGAGTCGCCGTCGGTGTTGACCTGGCTCGGATTCGCCAGGTCCGGGCAATTGTCGGTCGCATCGAAAACGCCGTCGCCGTCGGGGTCGTCGCAAGCATCGCCACGCCCGTTGGGGTGGACGAGGTCGGCCTGCGTCGGGTTCGCAATCGTCGGGCAGTTATCGCTCCCGTCGAGGACACCGTCGTCGTCGGTGTCGGGAAGCGTGGGATCGCTGCCGGTGGTGTGGACCTCCGTCCCGTCGTCGAGGCCGTCGCCATCCGTGTCCGCGTTCGTCGGATCGGTGTGCGCCGCTTGCTCGGCAAGATTGTCGAGCCCGTCGCCGTCCGGGTCCTGCGCTTGCTCGCCGGGGACGAGGGGATTGAAGCCGTAGCGGATCTCGAACCCATCCAGCAGCCCGTCACCGTCGGTGTCCGGGTTCGTCGGGTCCGTCCCGTGGTCGAGCTCGTCGACGTCGTCGATGCCGTCGCGGTCCAGATCGGTGTAGGGCCGGAAGCAGATCCCGGTGGACGCCGAAAGTGGCGCGATGGCGATCGGCGCCTGAGCCTCGCCGGTTGCGGCGTCGAAGACGCTCACCTGCTGGAACTCCGGCACGTAGAGCCTGTTCCCGGTGTGATCGAGCGCGAGCTGCTGGATGCCGATGTACGAGTTCGTGGCGCCGACGAAGAGGGTGAACTGCGGCGTGTCACCGAGCCGACTGGTCCTTTGATCGTACGTGTACGCCTCGACGCTCCCGTAATACTCGCGGACATAAAACCTCCGACCGTCGCTCGACATGGCACCTGTTCCGGCGCCGTACTCGGTCAGGGATCGGCTTGTCACCTGGCTCAACCCAGGCACGCGGAAGGCCACAATGGAGTCCGCAGATATCGCCACCCCTGAATGCGCGTCCGGCGAGCACTTCACATCATAAGGAGCGAACAACGACAGGAAATCGGATGTGGGCTGGAGGTGGCCGGAAGCGTCGAGGACCAATCGTTTCACGCCGTAAACATCGGCCAGGAGCACCGTGCCGTCCGAGCAAACGTCAACCGAGAACGGGCTGCCGCCAGGTGAGTACGTACTGCGCTCGACCCGTGCGGCAGCGTCGACTACGGAGAGCGGTGACGTGCCGAAGGCGTTGTTGATCACCAAGAACCGCCCGTCCGCGGTCGCCGCGATATCGCCGCTCCTCATCGAGATCGGAATGGGATTCGTACCCGACGCGAGCCGCGGCGGCGTCGTCGAGAGATCGAGGACCCAAAGGTGAAAGTGACCATCGGTCACATAGCCCAGCCTGCCATCGGGCGAGACGACGCAAGCGCCGGAGGTGCCGGCATCGAGGATTACGCTTCCTCGCGCCGACGGGGGATTCGCCTCGAGGGCGAACGCCGTCGCCCCGGCGTTCAGAACGATCCCGGGATCGGGCTGCGAGCTGGGTGTGACCGGCAGCACCTTGCGTTGATTGAGGCCGGCCCGCGCGGCCGTCGCGCAGACGACGCCGGCGATGAGCATGGCGGTGCGACGGTTCATCTGCAGTCCCCCCCCCAAGAATGCTGGCAGGAATATACGTTGAGCGGGCGGCGCCGTGGACCCGAATGGTCCTGATGAGGCCCCATCGATTACCCGTTGCCTTCCGCTCCTCGCCTTCTGCACAATGAACGCCCTCCCCACAGGAGATCGTCCATGCGCCTCGCCCTCGTCCTCGCCGCGGCCTTGTTCCCGGCCGGTCCGTTCTTCGCCACCGATCAGGCCGACGTGATGGCCGTGGCCCAGAAGTTCGTCGACGGCTTCAACAGCGGCGACACGAAGTCGGCGCTGGCGACGTGCGCCGAGAACGCGATGATCATCGACGAGTTCCCGCCCCACGCGTGGACCGGGTGCGGCGCGTGGGCCGCCGCGTACGACGCCGATGCGAAGAAGAACGGGATCTCCGACGGCGTCGTCACGCTCGGAAAGCCGAAACATGTCGACGTCAGCGGCGACCGGGCATACGCCGTCTTTCAGGCCGACTACGCGTACAAGCAGAAGG
The DNA here is from genome assembly GCA_036275915.1 of Candidatus Polarisedimenticolaceae bacterium. Lineage (NCBI taxonomy): Bacteria > Pseudomonadati > Acidobacteriota > Candidatus Polarisedimenticolia > Candidatus Polarisedimenticolales > Candidatus Polarisedimenticolaceae > Candidatus Polarisedimenticolaceae bacterium. Next base: position 46,193 of record DASUCV010000015.1, read on the forward strand.
GAAAGTCGATCATGGAGTCCGGGTCGATCTACACCTTTGCGTTCCAGAAGAGCCCCAGCGGCTGGCGGATCGTCGGCTGGACCTGGGCGAAGTACTGAGCCGCATCTTTTGGGTACGCACGGCATCGGCCCGTTCGAAGGCGACGACGCGGCGGACTGGGCCGCCGGTCTCGTCGAATCCGACACCATCGACTCGGTGGCGGAGGCGCTCATGTCCCTTCTCTTGAAGAAGGATGAGCCGCCCGAGGCCCCCGCCTGCGCGCGGGCGATCGCGGCCGCCGAGATCGTCGCCGCCCTCTCGGGCCGCGGTGCCGACGATCTTCCGGAAGAGATCCGGCGCTGGGCGGCGTACCGCCTGGGGACCGCCGACCCCGAGCTGGTGTCGGCCGCTGCCCGCGCCATCGACGCCGTCCTCATCGGCTCCGAGCTCGACGAGCTGTGGAAGGACACCGATCACTACGCCGCCTGGCGGGCGCGGCTCGCCGACCTGTCGCGGCGGCTCCAACCGTGATCCTCGCGGCCGTTCTCGCCACGGCCGCCCTCGCAAGGGAGCCGGTGGGCACGACGCCTCACTTCGCCTTCTACAGCGACTTCCAGACGAATCTCAACGACGCCCTCGTGGCGGCAGGTCTCGCAAGGAAGCGGCACGAGCCCGAGGCGTTCCAGAAGGGCGACGAGGCGGCATGCTTCGCGAAGCTCTCGACGCAGGAGCGCGCGGCGTGGGACGCGGCGGTCTCGTACTACGAGACGGCGGTGTCCTCGTCGTCGTGGGACGCGCGCGAGCAATACCTGATCCGGATGCAGCTCGCCGGCTACGACGGCGAGATCAAGACCGGCGACGACGCGCGCCTCGTCGGGCTCGCCCGCTCCATGCGCGAATCCGCAGCTCCCGCCTACGAGGCGTGCCGGTGGAAGGCGCAACAGGCGGCGAACCACGGGTGGATCGATGCGCTGCGAGCGCAGCTCACGAAGGACGAAGCGCGAATCGCGGCGCGGCTCGAGAAGCTCTACGGGAAGACGTGGCCGAAGCTGCCGATCCCGGTCGACGTCGTCCAGGTCGTCAACTTCGCGGGCGCGAACTCGATCATCGATCCGCCGCACCTCCTCGTCGCGGTCGAGAACGAGGGCCTATCGGGACTCGAGGTCGTCTTCCACGAGGCGTCGCACATCCTGATGGCGCGCGGCGATCCGGTGCAGAAGGCGCTCGCCGATGCCGCCGCGGCGTCGGGCAAGCGGCTCCCGCCGGACCTCTGGCACGCCGTCCTCTTCTTCACGACCGGCGAGGCGGTGCGCGCCGTTCTCGCGGAAGACGGCGTCGCATACACACCGATGGTCGAAGCGCTCTACAAGCGCGGCTCATGGGCCGAGGACAAGGACGCGATCGAGAAGGCGTGGCGCCCCTACGTCGAGGGGAAGCGCGACCTGGCATCCGCCGCGTCGGCGCTCCTCGCGGAGATGCCGGCGAAATGAAGTAGAAGCGTGTGGTCGCAACTCTCGACGCCGGAGCCCGTAAGAAGATAGTGACGGAGGCACACCGATGCGTAGATCCTGGCAGGGGCTCGTTCCGGCGTTGGTGATCGGGTTCGGAATCGTCGCCGCGACGTTCGTGGCGAAGCACGCCGCCGACTGGGGGATCACCGTTCTCGTGGCGCCGGCGGTCCTCGGTACCATCACCCTGATCGCGGACGCGCTCGCGGGGCGCCGCCGCCCATCGCTCGGCGCGTGGATTCTCGCCGCCACGTGCATCTTCGTGAGCTTGATCGTCGGGCCCGAGGCACCTCGTGTGGCGGAGTCGATGCCGCTCATCGGCACCGTCACCTGGCTCACCCTCCTCCTGCCGAACAGCCGCCCGCAGCCGTGCTCACCGCCGCGCTCCTGATCGCGGCGGCCGCCCTTCCCGTCCAGACGCTCGACGGCGTTCTGCGCGCGTATCCCGCCGACGCGGCAGCGCCGAGGTCGATCTTCGTGGTCTCGTATTCGAAGGCCGGCTCGAAGCAGGCATCGGCCTGGACGAAGCGCCTCATGGACGAGCGGGCGGGAATCGCGGCCTCGCTCTTCCAGGTCGCGGTGATGGACGACGTCCCGAAGCTCTTTCGCTCCATGGCGATCTCCGGGATGTCTCACGACGTCCCGATAGCGATGCACGATCACTTCTGGATCGTCTCGACCGGTGGTGCCGATTGGCGGGCCCTGGCCGAGCCGCCCTCCACGAAGGAGGCCTCGGTCTTCGTCGTCGAAGGACGCGAGAAGGTCGTGTGGAAGGGTCACGGTGAGCCGAGCGAGGCGGCGGTTCGAGAGCTTCTCGGGCTCTTCCCTTAGGTCCGATGCGCATCCGGCTCGCCGAGACCTCGGACATCCCCGCTCTCGCGTCGGTCATCGAGGCCTCGGCGCGCGGGCTCAGCGACGGCTTCTACACGCCGCGGCAGGTCGAGTCCGCGATCAGGTACGTCTTCGGCGTCGATTCGCAGCTCATCGCCGACGGGACCTACTTCGCCGCGATGAACGGCGAAGAGATCGCCGGCTGCGGCGGGTGGAGCAAGAGGGCGACGCTCTACGGCGGCGACCAGGCGGGAACGCGGTCGGCACGGCTCCTCGATCCGTCCCACGAGGCCGCGAGGATCCGCGCCTTCTTCGTGGCCCCGTCGCATGCGCGCGCCGGTGTCGGCACCCTGCTCCTCGAGGCGTCCGAGGACGCGGCGCGCACCGCCGGGTTCCGCCGCATGGAGTTGATGGCGACCCTTCCCGGCGTACCCTTCTACGCGGCGCGCGGGTACGCCGCCTCGCCGCCGACGCGCGACACACTTCCCGACGGCACGACGATCGCGTTCGTGCGGATGGAGCGCCTCCTGTGAGCCGAGACCGGATCGACCAAGCCCGCACACGGATCGCCGAGATCGACCGCGAGCTGATCGCGCGCGCCGCCGAGCGCCTCCGCCTGGGACGGACGATCGGCGAGCTGAAGCGCGGCCTCGACCTTCCCACGGTCGACTACACGCAGGAGCGCGCCGTCCTCGATCGCGCGCGCGCCGTCGCGGCGGAGCACGGGGTCGATCCCGAGATCGCGGTCGACCTGTGCGCCGTCCTCATCCGCGCCGCCGTGTCGGCGCAGGACGAGGACCGCGTGCGCTCGTCCGCGACCGGCAAGGGGCAGCGCGCGGTCGTCCTCGGGGGCGCCGGACGGATGGGGCGCTGGTTCATGAGATTCCTCTCGGCCGAGGGGTTCAGAACGGCGTCGATCGATCCCGCCGGTCCACCCGACGACGCCGATGCGGCCACCGCGGACCTCGTCCTCTGCGCCACACCGCCGGCGGCGACCGCCGCGCTGTATCGCGAGTGGTCGAGCTCTCCGCCCTCCGGCGTGATCGTCGACATCGCGAGCATCAAGTCCCCTCTCCTCGAGCCGATCGCCGCGCTTCGGCGCGCGGGGGCGCGCGTCGCCTCGATGCATCCGATGTTCGGGCCGTCGGTCGTGCTCTTGCGCGACGCCGACGTCGTCGTGTGCGACACCGGCGACGCTGAGGCCGGTGCGGCCGTCGAGCGCCTGTTCGCGCCGACGACCGCGCGTCTCGTGCGGATGCCGCTGGCCGAGCACGACCGGATCATGGCCGATCTCTTGAGCCTCGCCCACGCGACGGCGATCGCCTTCGCGTACGCGCTCCCCGGGGTCGATCCGCCGGTGCGCAGCACGACTTTCCAGGCGCTCGAGGCGCTCGCCGCGCGCGTCGTGCGCGAGAGTCCCGACGTCTACTTCGAGATCCAGGCCGACAACCCGCACTCGGAGCGTGCGCTGGCGCGCCTGCGCGATGCGCTGGATCGGCTCTCGAACGCGGTCGCATCGCGGAATGCGGAAGCGTTCAAGTCCGTGATGGCGCAGGGTCGGCGGCGCACGGAAGGCGGCTCATGAAGCCGGCACCGATCAAGCCTCTCGTTGGGATCGCCGACGTCGCGAATCTCGACGTCCGTGTGGGAACGATCGTGGCCGTCGAAGATGTGGCGAGCTCGTCGAAGCTCGTGCGCCTGCGCGTCGACTTCGGCGACCACACGCGGACGATCCTCGCCGGGATGAAACAGGAGCGTGCGAACCCGAAGGAGATCGAGGGCAAGCAGGCGCTCTTCGTCGTCAACCTCGAGCCGAAGAAGATGGCCGGCGAGATTTCGGAGGGGATGCTCTTCGACATCGGCTACGAGGACGGGATCACGCCGGTTCTAGGGGTCCCGGAGAAGCCGGTCCCGAACGGTTCGAGGGCCGGATAGAAGAGCTTTTGGCGCCCTTCTGGTCTCCCTTCGCCGCGGAACCTACGTTCTTGGGACGGAGGAACCGCCATGAAGGGACACCGGATCGCCTGCGCCCTCGCCATCGTCGCCGTCACCGCCAGCACGCGCTCGTGGGCCGGGCCCTACGCCGACGATCTCGCGAAGTGCCTCGTCAAGTCGACGACCGCCGCGGACAAGAGCAAGCTCGTGCAGTGGATGTTCGCGATGTCGTCCTTGCATCCGGACGTCAAGCAGCTGAGCGCGGTCTCCCCCGAGAAGCGCACCGAGCTGAACAAGCAGTTCGCCGGCATGCTCACCACGCTGCTCACGCAGTCGTGCTTGAACGAGACGCGCGACGCGCTGAACAACGAGGGGCCGCAGACGCTCGCCCAGGGGTTCACCGTCCTCGGACAGGTCGCCGGGCGCGAGCTGTTCTCGAACCCCGAGGTCGCCGCCGGGATGAACGATCTCGAGGGCATGTTCGACAACGACAAGCTCGAGGCTGCGCTCAAAACGAAGAAGTGAGCTAACCTGCCTGCATGCCGGGCGAGTTACTGCCGATCGTTTGCAATCTTGACTCCCTCACCGATGCCGAGCGCGCGAGGCGCGCCGAGCTCGCGGCGCTCGTGCGCGCGGGCACCCTGCGCGTCGTCGAGAACGAGACGGGTTATTCGATCCACCTCCGGCCGGGGAACGACGTTCTCGAACGCGCCGAAGAGCTGATCGCGCTCGAGCGGCGGTGCTGCGGCTTCATGTCGTTGACGCTCAGGCGCGACGATGCCGTCCTCGAGCTCTCCGGCCGCGAGGGGACGAAGGCGTTCATCGCCGCGGAACTCGACCTCCTGTGATCCGCGTCGTGCGCCTCGGCACGGCGCGCGGGACCGGCGAGGGGGTCCGCGTCGGCACCGTACGCCACCCGCCCCGCGGGGTCAGGAAAGAAGAGCTCGCGCTCAGGAACTTCTATGACGTCTGGTTTCCGAACCTCGCGCCGAGCGCGAAGCTCGTCTCGAAGGGACGCGGCGCCGCGACCGAGCGCGCGTGGAAGGCGTTCGCGCGCGCGTACCGTACGGAGATGAAGAGCCCGGAGGCGCGGCGCACTCTCGATCTCCTCGCCGCGCTCTCCCACGAGTCCGAGTTCTCGATCGGCTGCTACTGCGAGGACGAGAGCCGCTGCCACCGCTCGATCCTGCGGGAGCTGCTCGCGGAGCGAGGCGCCGAGATCCGTTGATCGCGCGCCGCACGATGACCGTGCTCGCGTGGATCGTCGTGATCTACGCGCTCGCCCTCATCGTCGTGCCGGGGGTGCGTCCGCCGTTCCTGCGCGACCGCATCGCGATCGTGCCGGTGGCGGTCATCGCGCATCTTGCTGGAGCCGCGATCGCGCTCGCGCTCGGTCCGTTTCAATTCGATCCCGACCGTAGGGCGCGCGCGATCGCCCGCCATCGCTGGACCGGCCGCGCGTACCTGATCGGCGTCGCCATCGGCGGCATCTCCGGCCTCGTCCTTGCGCGCATCTCACAGGGCGGCGTCGTCGCTCACCTCGGCTTCGGGGCGCTCGGAATCCTCTGGCTCACGACCGCCGGCATGGCGTACGTGCGGATCCGAGCCGGGGATCGTGCGGCGCATCGCCGGTGGATGATCCGCAACTACGCGCTGACATTCGCCGCGGTGACGCTGCGGATCTACCTGCCGGCATCGCTCCTTGCGGGCATCCCGTTCGACGCGGGTTATCCGGCGATCTCATGGCTGTGCTGGGTCCCGAACCTCGTCTTCGCGGAGGCATGGATCGCAAGACGCCCCGAAGCGGAAGTAACCGTTGCATCGGAATCGTCTCCGGCGTAAGAACAGGCCAACGTCCGATCAGGGGGAGGTCTCGCTCATGCTCACCGCCATCCTTTTCGCCGCGATGTCCGCCACACTCTCGGTTCCCGCGGACTCGATCGCCCGTCCTGCGGATCCGGTGATCGCGGCCAGAAAGTTCAAACCGCAGATCTTCACCGAGGAGTTCACCGGCGGAAGCAACGAGGGCGGCTGGAGCTGGGACGGCGGCTTCCCATCGATTCCACAGAAGGGCGGGAACCCGAAGTGGTACCTGCGCACGCACAACGACGACACCTACGCACCGCAGGTCGCGACCGCGTTCGGAATCGACTCGGAATTCACGGGGAACTACCGGGCCAAAGGTGTCTTCCGGATGGGAGCCGATTTCCTCACCGAGCGGGTCGACTTCAGCGCTGCCGATCGGCCGATCTCGCTTCTCCTGACCTCCGATCCGGGCACGCCCGACGATCCTTCGGACGACTGCACGATCTACACCGTCGGCACGGCGTTCGCCCCCGTGCCTGGCGAGGGCTGGCGTCACTACGAGTTCACGCTCGATCGCCCGGATTCCCATGTGCTTCCGGGGAACTGGCAAGTGCTCGACTGCAACGAACCGACACCCGATGCGGCGTGGAACCGTGTCTTTGAGGACGTCGACCAGGCGAAATTCTTCTACGGCGACCCTACATACTTCTTCGAGTTCCAGAACTTCACGGTGGGCGTCGACAACATCTTCTGGTTGAAGTTCAGCGAGGATCTTCCGTAGCGATTTCGTCCCTCAGTGGATCACACGCATCCCCTGGACCGTGAAGATCGGAGGATCGACGGCGGGGTTGATCTTCACGTTCGCGAGCGTGAGCTTGGTCGTGCCCTCTCGCTTCGCGTCGGTGAGCGTCCACGAGTGGACGATCGGGATCCCCGAGACGTCGCGCACGTCGGCGCCGATGAACGTGCGGCGCTTCTCGCCGCCGACGTACGCCTCGATGCGGATCGTGACGTAGCGGTCCTCGAGGACCCAGAAGACGAGCTTCGAGTACTGAGATTCCTTGCCGGGTGCCGGCACCGCCGTGACCTTGAAGCACGACGCACCGTCCTGCGCCTCCTCGCCATCGAGCGTGTAGGTGTAGGCGTCGACGTCTCGCTCTTCCATGTCCTCGTAGGTGAAGTGCGTGCCGAGGAAGCGCGTCGTTTTTTCCTGCTTGGCGACGCGGCGGTCGCGATCGATCGCGGGCGCGTAGAACCACTGCTCGGCGGGAAGCCCGGTGTGGGAGACGGTCAGCAGGCCGACGCCCTTCACCTCCGCGGGCTCGAGGAACTGGATGAGGCCCTTTGCGTCCGCGCCCCAGCCGAGATGCCACGAGCGCCACGACTTCGACTTCGTCTTCCCTTTCTCCTCGACGACGATCAGCCCTTCCGAGTACTCGCTCTTCGTCTTGCGCCTCTTGTCGACTTCGTCCATGACGGCGCGGCCGTCGGCGGGCTTCGGCGCGGGCACCGCGAGAAGGAGGAGCGCGAGGAGGGGCGCGAGTTTCATTCGAACTCCAGCGCCTCGGCCGGCGAGACCGAGAGCGCGAGCTTGGCGGGATAGAGCGCCGCGACGATCGTCACGACGACGAGGAGAGGCAGGAGCGCCGACGCGATCCCCCACGGAAAGGTGTACGGGAGCGTCCAGCCGGTGTTCGCGGCGCCGATCGACTCCGAGGCGTACTTGATGAGATACGTCCCGAGCGCGTAACCGATGAGGCTGCCCGTCACCGAGATCCCGAGCGCCTCGAGCACGATGAGGGCCGCGACCTGGCGCCGCTCCGTCCCGAGCGCTTTCAGGATCCCCAGCTCGCGCCGGCGCTCGGCGACCGAGATGACGAGCGTGTTCGTGATCCCGAGCACCGCGACGAAGAGCGCGATCACGAGCTGGATGTACGAGAGCGCGAAGAACTGGTCGAGGAGGCGATGGATGTTCTCCTTCATCTCGGACGCGGTCATCACGAAGAGCCGGTCGGTCTTCCCGGCGAGACGGCTGCGGATCTCGCGCGCGACGGCGTCCCGTGAGGCGGCGGGCTCGAGGAGGATGTCGATCGTGTCGACGCCGGTGTCCTTCCAGTACTTCAGGTAGACGCTTCGGTCCATCCAGACCGTTCCCTGGTCCGACGAGTAGTCCATGACGATCGCCGCGATCGGCAGGGTGAGAGGGCCGCTCGGCGTGTCGATCGTCACCGGATCGCCGAGCTTCTTCTTGAAGATCGCGGCGAAGTTGTCGGACACGGCGAGGCCGCGTCCCGCGGGAACCTCGGTCACGAGGCGGTCGCGCGTTCCCTGGACGAGCGGCATCTGGAGGCGCTTGAACGTGCGCGCGAGTGGGAGCGTGGCGAGGAACGGTCGCTTCTCGCCGTACTTCAAGTGGATCCCGCGGAACTCCTCCACCCAGCGGACGCCGGGGATCTCCGCGATCGTCTCGGCGAACTCCGGCGGCAGGCGGTAGGCCTTCGCGAAGAAGCGCTGGGAGGCCGTCACGTAGAAGTCGGCGTTCAGGACGCCGTTCATCCAGGTCGTGTAGGACACGCGGAAGGCGTGCGTGAGACCGGCGAGCGTGAGCACGAACCCGAGCGAGATCATGAGCGCGAGCACCGTCGCCGACGTGCGCCGCGGAGCCTGGAGGAGCGTGTCGGTCGCGATGCGGCCTTCGGCACCGAACAGGCGCTCCATGATCGGGCGGCCGAGACGGACGATCGGGCCGATGAGCGTCGGCGCCAGGAGCACCGCCGCGCCGTTGATGAGGAGGAGGCCGAAGACCGCCCACGCGAAGCTTCTGGTCGAGAGCAGAACGACGACTGCCACCGCCGCCGCGGTCATTCCGATTCCGGCGAGAACGCGCAGCCGTTCGGAGATCGGATCGAACCGCTGGAAAGTCCCGCGGGCGAGCGCCTCGACCGGCTGGAGCCTCGACGCGGCGAGCGCGGGAAAGAAGGCGGCGGCGATCGCACTCAGGAGGCCGAGCGCGCCGCCGATGACGAGGACGCGCGGATCGACGACGACCGTCGAAGCCGAGTGCGTCAGTCCGTAGGCGACTTCGGTGAGCCCCGCGATGAACCGCGTCGTCCCGCGCGCGAGGATCATCCCCGCGCCGAGACCGATCGCCGAGCCGACGAGGCCGATGATCGCGCCCTCGACGAGGAAAAGCGCGAGGATCGTCCCCCGCGCGACGCCGAGCGAGCGCAGGATCCCGATCTCGCGGCGCCGGCGCGCCGCCGCGACGGCGAAGACGTTGAAGATGAGAAAGACGGCGATGAACATCGCCTGCCACGACCCGAGCGTCAGCGTCCGCCCGAAGTTCTCGATCAAGACCTCCATCTCGGCGCCGCGGCGCGACGGCGGATCGATCGCATAGCCGGGGCCGAGCGCCTCGGCGAGCCGCTGGGTCCCTTCGGCGACCGGGAGGCTCGCGTCGAGCATGACGTCGACGCGGTCGACGAGGCGCCCGCGCGCGAAGACGAACTGCGCGGCGTAGAGATCCATGAGCGCGATGTTCCCGCCGAACGCGGTCGCCGGCCCCTCGGGCTTGATCAGGCCGCGCACGGTGAACGTCTTGTAGCCGTGGCCGGTCTCGAGCCGGAGCGTGTCGTCGATCTTCAGGTGCTTGCGCGCCGCGAACTCTTGCGTCACGCAGATCGAGTCGGGCTGCGCCAGGAAGACGAGCGGATCGTCGAGGACGTCCTGGTCGCCGAAGTCCCAGTCGCGGATCGCGCGGTCGCCGAGGAAATCGACGCCGAGCACCATGAGCGACTGCTCGCCTTCGCCCTCCGGCTTGACGACCGCCTCGATGATCGGCTGCGCCGCCGCGACACCCGGCACGGCGCGCACCGCATCGACCGTGGTCTCGGGAACTCCGGCCTCGCTCGACGAGACCTCGAGCTGCGCCTTTCCCGCGATCTTGTCGACCGTGCGCCTCAAGGACACGCGCAGGGACGCCGACGACAGCTCGATCGCGACGTAGACACCGACGCCGAGCGCGACGCCCGTGAGCGTGAGGAGCGTGATGACCCAGTGCTTTTTGAAGTACGGCCAGGTGACGCCGCGGAGAAGGAAGAGCATCGCTACGTCGCGGCGGCGGCCCGCACGTCGCCGACGAGGTGCCCGTCTTGAAGCTTCAGGATTCGGTCGCACGCGGCGGCGGCGCCCGCGTCGTGCGTGACCATGACGAGGGTCGAGCCGATGTCGCGGTTGACCGTCCGCAGGAGCGCCAAGATCTCGGAGCCGGTCTTCGAATCGAGGTTGCCGGTCGGCTCGTCGGCGAGGAGCACCCGCGGCGCCATGACGAGGGCGCGCGCGATCGCCACCCGCTGGCACTCGCCCCCCGACAGCTCGTCGGGAAGGTGCTCCGCGCGCGGTGCCAGGCCCACGAGATCGAGGAAGCGCCCTGCCGTTCCCCGCACCTCGGCCATCGGCCTGCGCCGGAGGCGCAGCGGCAGGGCGACGTTGTCGAACGCCGACAGCGTGGGCAAGAGGTTGAAGAACTGGAAAATGAAGCCGATCTTGTCGCGCCTCACCCGCGTGAGCGCATCGTCGGCGAGACCCGTCAGCTCGATGCCGTCGACCTTGACCGAGCCGGACGTCGCCTGATCCAAGCCACCGAGAAGGTGCAGCAACGTCGACTTTCCCGAGCCCGACGGCCCCATCACCGCCACCATCTCGCCGGCGGCGACCTCGAAGCTCAGGCCGTCGAGCGCCCTGACCTCGCGTTTTCCTCGGTAGATCTTGACGGCGTCGTGGACGGAGATCATGGGAAGTTCACAGTTTACAGTTCACGGTCGACAGTTTCAGAACTGTGAACTGTTGACTGTCGACTGTGAACTCTCCGCAAGAAGCGTCCCCTTCGGGGATGCGGAGCCCACACCCTCGCGGTAACTTCCCACAGTGAGCCGGATGCGGGCGCCTCGATGGGCCTTAGCGACCGCCCTCGTGATCGCGGCGTGCACGTGCGCCATCGCCGGGTCCGACGAGCCGCTCCGTCCGCTCAACGCGCCCGAGGAGCGAATCGAGGCCGAGCGCCAGATTGTGATTCTCCGCCTCGATCCGCGAGGGGGCGCAAAGCTCGGCGAATGCGATTCCCTGGAGGCCGCGGACCTCTCGATCGCAATCGGCGCGGCGCGCGTGCCGGCGAAGGTCGTGGCGGTCGAGCGCGTTCCCCGCCCGGAGAAGCACTGGCTGCTCGTGGACAGCAGCGAAAGCGCGGAGGATCGGCGGCAAGCCGCGATGAACTCGGCTCTTCAGTATGTCCAGAGCGTCATGATCCCCGGCGAAGACACCGCAGCCCTCGTCACCGTGGACGAGGATCCGATCCTGATTGACGGGCCCACGACCGATACCAAGGAGCTCGTCTCGAAGCTCCACGACGTGGCCTCGGGAAGCTGGAGCGCCCTCCGCGACGGCCTCGATGCCGTTCTCCGGCAGATTCAAGGCGACAGGCACGAGCACGTCGTCCTCTTCTGGACCGACGGCGAGGACCAAACATCGTCGACTCGGGAGGCTGATCTCCTCGCGACGCTCGCGCGCACGCCGAACGCGACCGTGTTTCCGATCTGCCTCCTGCCCAAGGGATCGAAGTACCCACCGCCGCCGATGGCCGGGGCGATTTTCACCGGGGTCGCCCGGCGTTCTGGGGGCGAGGTGTTCAGCGCCTCGGACCCACGATGGCTCGATCGTGTCCGCGGTTGGCTTGGACGTCGCTTCACCGTGACCTATATGCCGCCGCCCGGAAATACCGGTCAGGAAGCGGTCATCACCGTGCCGTGGAAGCGCTGCGACGTCACCCAGCTCGCCGACCCGTTCGCGACGCCCGACCCGATCGCGGGCGAGGCGGCGCCGCCGCCCGAAACGTGGATGAAGCTGCATTCTCAAATGCGGAACGGGGACGACCGGAGTTGCGCGACCCCGAAGGGGACGCTGGCATGGGCGTGGCCGCTCTCCGCCGACGCGGCCTTCCTTTCGGGGTGCATCCTCGACGTCGTACGTGCCACCGGTCCCGTGGTGCGCGACCACGACGGTGTTCCCGACTACCGGTTTCAGTCGCCTCGCTTCGCCGCGCGCACGATTCGGATCGAGCTGCCCGCGTTCGACGAGCTGCCGGCCGATCTCGTCTCGGCGATCTTGCCGCTGCTCCAAGACGCTGATGCCGGCGGCGAGACTTCTGCGTCGTTCATCGATGGGAGCGCGTTTCTGGCGCAGCGCGCGCAGATCGCCGCGGCGCTCTTCGCCGGCCGCGCGGATTTTCACAAGTTTGCCCAGGCACGGCTCGCCCAGATTGCCGACGCGGAGCTGCAGGCGATCGGTCACAACTTCGCCCGCGATTTCCCCAAGCTCTCGGCGGAGGAGATCGCCCTCGTCGCGCGGTCGTCGCGTGCCGGCTCGCGCTCCCTCGCCTCGGCGACGCACCCGACTGATGCCGATCTCGCCCGGGTGCTCTCGGCGTGGATCGATGACGTCTCCGCCGTCGAGCTGTTCCGAGCGATCGAGCGGCACTTCATCGATGCCTCGATCGTCCGCGGACCCGACGACGACCTGGACGCGCTCTGGAACGCCGCGCTCGCGCGGTTCGCGATGCCCTCGCGCGTGCGCATCGAAACCCCGCTCGCGCTGATCCACGACCCGGTGCAGGACGTGGTCGGCTTCGTGCGCATCGTGCTACCCCGCCCCGAAGGATTTCGCTCGCACGACCGCCGCCTGCCGAAAGCGGGCGATCCGCTGAGCGCGCGCCTCATGCGGCGTCCGCTCGCCGTGGGACTCTTCGAGAACGTCGCCGACGATGCGGCGGTACGGTCGGCCCTCCGGTCCGGCGGGTACCGCGCGACGTCGATCGATTACAAGGCGCTCGCGGTGCCGTTCCACCACGACCCGGGCAAGCCCTACGAGGAGGCGCGCGTCACCGTGACGCTCGAGGGCCACGACGGGGCTCGCGCCGTCTTGGAGGCGAACGTGAGGGGACAGAACGACGGGGTCTTCATTGTCGACCGCCTCGTGAAGCAGGTGACCGGGGACCCTTCGCTCGACGCGATCCTCAACGGGGTTCGGGCCACACTCCGACGGAGGAGCCGACCCAGTCGAGGCCCTTGTTGTGGTCGACGCCGTGGATCTTCCCGCGCGAGAGGCGTGTGAGGTTGATCGCGAGCGTGTAGTCGCCGCCCTGGGGCTTGAGGAACATCATCCGGATCTCCGCCTTGACGCCGGTGCCGTCCGGCGCCAGCAGGGCGGGCGCGTAATCGACCTTCTCCTGCAAGATCCACTGCGATCGCTCGGCGGCGGGGATCGCGGCGAGCGCGTCCTCGGTGAGATCCGGGTTGACGCCGGTCCCCGCAAACGAGAAGAGCGGCTTCAGGATGTAGTTCCCGCAGTCGCGCGGAAGCGTGTCGACCTCGGAGAGGATCCGCGTCCAGGGAGCGGCCGGATGCTCGATCCGCGGGAGCGTGTGCTTCGACCAGATCCAGTACCAGTCCGGGTGGCAGACCCAGCGAACGTCGAGATCGTCGCGCCAGTCGAACGGGAGATGGACCGCCTTGCGCTCGAGCTCGTCGAAGACGATCCGGTTGTAGATCCGCTGCACCGGCACGAGCTTGCCGTCCTTCGGCGCCAGGAGCGTGCGGCCGTCCTTGACGATCGTCGCCGCGTCGACGGTGCGCACGCCGAGCAGGCGCCGCGTCGCATGGAAATCGGGGCGCGTCTTCTGCTGCTCGGGGTGGAGATCGAGGAGAATCGTCCCGTCGAGATCGCCGTCGCCGACGATCGTGCGCTTCAGCAGGTCGAGGTAGCCGGCGCGGTCGAGGCCGGAGAAGAGCGGCGTGAAACGCTCCGGCATCCCGGGGAGGCCGGCGAGGACCTCGCCCCAGATCTCCCCCTGCACGAGCTGCATGGCGTAGAGCGAGGGAAACCCTTGGAGCTCGATCAGGCGCGGCACGAGCTCGCCGCCCTCGCCGCGCGCGACCGCGAAGTCGATCGCGACGAACTCGGGCTCGTCCTCGATCTTCAGGCCGCGCACGCGGTAACGCCCGGGCACGGCGAGGAGGCCGGCGGCCAGGTTCTCCGGCCGGCGGATGATCGCGAGGATCTCCTCCGCCGCGACGGCGAGCTTCTTCAGCAGGTCGCCGGGAACGATGAACGGCACCTCGGCGAGGCGGAAGCCGAAGTGCGGCTCGTCGAGGCGCTCCTCCATGAGGGAGCAGACGCGCCGGTAGAGCGTCTCCGAGTAGTGGGCCGTGAAGATGTCGCGGAGGGTCTTGTCCAAGGTCAGGCGAGTCCGCGCTCGGTCTCGTCGGCGACGTAGTCCATGACCGCGCGCAGGTCGTTCGTCGCCTTGTACACCTGGAGCTGCCTCTCGGCCCCGGTGCCCTCGGCGACCATCTGCCGGACGTGGCGCACCTGCTCGCGCGTCCCGAGCTCGTCCACGACGTCGTCGATGAACTCGAGCAGCTCCTCGAGCAGCGACACGAAGGGAACCTCCTCCTGCCGCCCGAAGTCGATGAGGAGCCCGCGGATTCCCCACCGTGCCGCGCGCCACTTGTTCTCCATGATCAGCGAGCGCCGGTACTGACGGAAGGTGAGGTTGCGCGAGCGCAGGAGCCACAGCTTCGCCGTGATCGCCTGGAAGAGCGCGGCGATCGTGATCGTCTCCTCCGCGCGGAGCGGGATGTCGCAGATCCGGTACTCGAGCGTCTCGTACTTGTGATGCGGCCTCACGTCCCACCAGATCTGGCCGCCGTCGATGACGCAGTTCGTCTTGACGAGGAGCGACACGAACTCCTGGAACTCGCCGTACGAGCCGAACACGTCGGGGATGTTCGTGCGCGGGAACTTGTCGAACACCTTGCACCGGTACGACATCCAGCCGGTCTCGCGCCCGAGCCAGAACGGCGAGTTCACGGAGAGCGCCAGGATGTGCGGCAGGAAGTACCGCGCCTGGTTCATGATCGTGATCTGATCTTCGCGGTCCTCGACGCCGATGTGGACGTGGAGGCCGAAGATCAGGTTGGCGCGCGCGACCATCTGCAGGTCGGCGATGAGGCGCTCATAGCGCGTGTTGCCGCCGCTGATCGCGACGTTGCCCCAGTGCGTGAACGGGTGGGTGCCGGCGGCGGCGATCCGGAGGCCGCTCTCGCGGGCGAGCCCGGCGAGCGACGCGCGGAGTTGGATCACCTCGCGCTTGGCCGCCGCGATGTCCTTGCAGATCTCGGTCCCGACCTCGACGACCGGCTGGTGCAGCTCGGCCTTGAGCTTCCCGCCGAGGACGCCGTGCCCCTTCTCGAAGATCGGGGCGACGTGCGAGCGCAGCTCCCGCGACGCCGGGTCGATGACCTGGAACTCCTCCTCGATCCCGACCGTCAGGCTGGGACGCCGCGCCAACGCTAGACCTTGAGCGCCGCGCCCTTGAGCTTCTCCGGCCAGTTGCCGGTCAGCTCGAGCGGCTTCGGATTCTCGGCGCGGTCGATGAGCATCTCGGCGACGGTCTTCAAGACCCAGTCGAAGTTCTCCCGGCCGACCGAGAACAGGTCGCAGTCCGGCGCCGGGTTCATGAAGTCGATCGCGATCGGGACCCCGTCGCGAACGGCGAATTCGATCGTGTTGAGGTCGTACCCGAGGGCGCGGCAGAGCGCGAGAGCGTCGGCCTCGATCCGCCGCAGGAGCTTCGGCTCGGTGGGCGGCGCGTCCTTGACGTACCGGTTCTCGAAGGGGGCCTTCGGGTCGTAGCGCATGACCCGCACGTGGCGCCGGCCCACGCCATAGCACCGGTAGTACTCGGCGAAGGCGATCGCCTCCTGGGCCATCATCGAGAGCGACCGCGTCTGGTCGTACGCCTCGAAGAACTCCTTGCGATCGTCGACCTTGTAGACGTCCCGCCAGCCGCCGCCGTCGGCCGGCTTCATGTAGATCGGAAAATCGAGATAAGAGAAGACCGCCTCCCAATCGACCGGGAACGCCAGGTTGGAGAAGGACTCGGCCTTCGTGTTGGGCGGGTGCTGCTTGTGCGGCAGGAGCACCGTCCGGGGCACCGCGACGCCGCACGCCTGGGCGACGACGTTATTGAAGTACTTGTCGTCGCAGCTCCACCAGAACGGGTTGTTGACGACCTGGACGCCGCTCGCGGCGGCCTGCTTGAGATAGGTCCGGTAGAACGGGACCTCGTGGCTGATCCGGTCGAGGATGACGTCGTAGTCGGCGGGGATGTCCTGGACGAGCGGTCCGACGCGGCAGGCCTCGGCGACGACCTTGCCGGCACCCCTCTTGTTGATCTCGTCGACGAGCGCGGGCGGGAACGAGCGTTCCTGACCGAAGAGCAGTCCGATCTTCTTGGGCAATGCGAAGGTCTCCCGTAGAATGGCCGATCACTGTAGCCGAACCTCCGTCCCGCCGTAAAGGCGGCGGGGGGACGAACCGGGGGACCTGAAGCACGATGCATCGCGAATATCACCGCTGGCACTCGCCCTCGCTCGGGCGCGACATGGAGCTGCTCTGGTACGGAAACTGGGGGCGGCCCCTCCTCGCCTTCCCCACCTCGCTCGGGAGCTGCTCGCAGAATGAGGACAACGGCCTCATCGGCGCCCTGGCCGACAAGATCGAGGGCGGCGAGCTCCAGATCTGCTGCGTCGACGCGATCGACTCCGAGTGCTGGTACAACGACAACGCCCACCCGGGATGGAAGATCCACCGGTACATGCAATACGACCGGTATCTCACGACCGAGGTCGTCCCTCTCATCCACAAGAAGGCCGAGCGCGACGACCTCATGACCTTCGGCGCCTCCTTCGGCGGCTATCACGCCATGAACTTCGCAGGGCGCCATCCCGAGCTCGTCTCGCGCGTCATCTCGTTCTCGGGGATCTACGGCATTCACCGCTTCCTCCACGGCTTCTGGAACGACGACTGCTATTTCAACTGCCCCGACGCCTACTACCCGAACCTGCCGCTCGACCAGGTCGACCGCATGCGCCACATCGGCTTCGTCGTCGCGACCGGCGAGCAGGACCATCTCGTCCAGGAGAACCGCTGGTTCTCCGAGATGCTGCGCGGGAAGGGATTGAACGTGTACGCCGAATTCTGGCCCGGCGTCTTCGGCCACGACTGGCCGTACTGGCGAGAGAACCTGAAGCGATTCGTGCCTTAGAAGTTCACAGTTCACAGTTCACAGTTAACAGTTGGCGGAGGCGAGGCGATGACCGAGACGATGACCAAGGCGATCAACGATCAGATCCACTCCGAGCTGTCGGCGTACTACAGCTATCTCGCGATGTCCGCGCACTGCGACCGTGCGGGCTTCCCCGGCGCCGCGAAGTGGCTCCGCCTCCAGAGCAGCGAGGAGCAGACGCACGCGATGAAGCTCCTCGACTTCCTCCTGGCGCGTCACGCGAAGGTCGGTCTCCGCGAGCTCGGCGCCCCGCGTATCGAGTACAAGTCGCTCCTCGACGTCTTCGAGACCGCCTTCAAGCAGGAGCAATCGGTCAGCGCCCAGATCGAGGCGCTCTACGAGCTCGCGTTCAAGGAGAAGGCGTACCCCGCCGTCGTCCAGCTCGAGTGGTTCCTCACCGAGCAGGTCGAGGAAGAGAAGACCTGCCGCGAGATCGTCGCCAAGCTCAAGATGGTCGGCGACGACCCCGCGTCGCTCCTCGAGATCGACCGCGAGCTGGGCGCGCGGAGCATGGCGGGAGTCGGCAAGAACGCGGAATGATACGGGCGTAGAATCCGCGAACGGAGGAGGAACGTCATGAAGAAGCTCAAGCTCGTGGTCGGTGCCCTTGTGATCTTCGCCGCCGGCTGGGGCACGTGGTGTCTTGCCAAGCCGCCGGGCGGCGGTGGTGGCGGTGGCGGCACGCAGAACTGCAACCGCGTCGTCTGTGCCCAGTGCCCCGAAGGGTACGTGCTTCAGAAGGGTGCGTGGCCGGATTGCTGCGTCTGCGTTCCGGCCCCCTAGATTCAAGGAGAGGCACTCTCACGGAGTGCCTCTCCCCTTCCTCTCGCGTGGGAGCAGACCTCGGGGACGCGCGTGACGCTGCGGTTCAGGCCGGAGGCGGAGTGACTCTCTTCTAGGATCCCGCCTTCTGCATCGCGGCGTGCATGACCGGCTCGGGGATCCCCGCCTTCTTCCACGCGACGAGATCGTCGGCCGAGAAGCCGGTCGCGATCGTCTGCTGCGACACATAGTCGACGAGGAGGTCGGTTCCCATCTGCTGCTTGCGCAGGCGCGTCACGTCGGTGAGGAGCTGGGCCGGCGTCTTCGGAAGCGACGCCGGCGCGGTCTTGGAGTGGACGCGCGACGGCGGCACCGCCATCACCACCGGCTTGAGCGGCGCGGCAGACTTCGTCTCCGCGACGGCGCCGGCTTCCGGCTTCGAGGCGATCCAGGCTTCCTGAAGCTTGGAGTCGCTCATGAGAACCGCCCCGGCCTGCTGGAGCGCGTCCGAGAGGACCTCCTCGCAGTTCACCGGATTGCGCCAGCGGCCCTTCGTCTTGCCGTTCCCCATCGCGGTCCCTTCGGCGAAGACGTGCCCGGCGCGGTCGGCGAGCGTGTAGGGAAGCTGGACCTCGGCCGTGAAGGTCGAGTTCATGAACGAGTGCGTCTCCAAGACGTGGAACCGCGTCACGCGGATCGTGAGGACGAGGTTCGACTTGTCGTCGAAGAGGACGCCCCATGCGTTGAAGCGATCGGTGATCGTCGTCTTGAGGTAGCCGGGCAGATGGCCCGCGAAGCGGATGCGGAACGTGTCGTCGCCGCTGCCGGTGCCCTCGCCGATGATGTCGCGGCTGCCGACGGTCCGCGCGTCCTGCACGTCGAGCGCGATCGACTTGCCGGACACCCCTTCCTGGAGCGTCGCGTGCACGGCGCCGGGCTTCGTGGTCGGAATGAACTTGAGCGGGATGATGAGATCTTCACCGGCGAGAAGCGGGCTGACCGCGACGACGGCGGCGATCGCGAAACGAATCGAGCGCATGGGAACCCCTCCTTCTTCGAGGCCCCTGCGTTGCAAGAATGGGGACATTCTGCTTTTTCCTTCAGAGCTTCTGCGGCGTGAAACTCCGAAGGAAAAAGCAGAATGTCCCCATCGTTTCTAGGCGTCGAGCGACTTGCTGCGCGTCTTGCGGCCCGACGAAACCGTGGTCGGGGTTACGACCTTGTAAGGCTTCTTCTTGGTGGTCGCGACCGCCGGGGCGCCGAGCCAGCGCCAGACCCGGAGAACTTCGCCGACGCTCCAGGCCTGCGCCGGGCAGCCTCGCGGCGCATGCGGCGCGTCGCCGTCGAAGATCTCCGAGATCGTTCCGAGGCCGGCCTCGTGCAGATGGGGCGCGATCCCTTCGAGCGCCTTGCGCGCCCTTGCCTTCCCCGTGACGCCGAGCGTGCGCACGAGCGCCTCGGCGTAGGGGCCGAGGAGCCACGACCACACCGTGCCCTGGTGATAGGCGGCGTCGCGCTCGCCGGGCCCGCCCAGATAGCGACCGCGGTACGAGGGATCGTCCGCGGCGAGGCTCCGGAGTCCGTACGGCGTGAGGAGCTTCTCCTCGACGACGGCGAGGACCGCCTTCGCCTTGTCCTTCGGAAGGAGCGGGTGCGGGAGCGCCAGCGCGAAGATCTGGTTCGGACGGATCGACGCATCGCGCCGCTCGCCGTCGACGACGTCGAAGAGGCAGCCGGCCTCGTCGTTCCAGAACGTCGCGACGAAGCGATCCTTCACCGCTTTCGCACGCTGGGCGAGGCTCGCGTCCTTCTTGAGCTCGCCCAGGATCGTCAGCGCGTTGTACCAGAGCGCCTGGATCTCGACCGGCTTCCCCCAACGCGGCGTGACCACCCACTCGCCCACCTTCGCGTCCATCCAGGTGAGCTGGGTCCCGGGATCGCCCGCGCGGAGCAGGCCGTCGTCGTCGACGCGGATGCCGAACTTCGTTCCGGCTTCGTGGCGCGCGACGATCTCCTCGAGGACCGGCAACAGCTCGCCGGTGACGAAGGCGGCGTCGTTCGTCGCCTCGAGATAGCGGTGCGCGGCGACGAAGAACCAGAGGCTCGCATCGGCGGTGTTGTACTCGGCCGGCCCGCCCGCGTCGGGGAACCGGTTCGGGACGAGACCGTCTTCCACCCCTGCCGCGAACGCGCGGAGGATCTTCCTCGCGTCGTCGTGGCGGCCGGTCGCGAGGCAGAGACCGGGGAGCGCGATCATCGTGTCGCGGCCCCAGTCGGTGAACCACGGGTAGCCGGCGATGATCGTGCGCAGGTCCTCGCCGCGACGCACGACGAACGCGTCGGCGGCGAGGGCGAGCGCCCGCGCGAGCGGATCGTCCGGACCCGCGAGCTCCGCCGCGACCTTCCGGCGGGCGCGCTGGCGCTCGAGCAGATCGAAGGCGTCACGGCCTGCGACCGATGCGGTCGAGATGACGATGCCCAGCCGCTCGCCGGGCCTCAGGGTGCGGCGGAAGACGCCGTAGCAGAAGAGGTCTTCGTGGGAGTCGAGGCCGCGCTCGG
Source organism: Candidatus Polarisedimenticolaceae bacterium (assembly GCA_036275915.1). NCBI lineage: Bacteria > Pseudomonadati > Acidobacteriota > Candidatus Polarisedimenticolia > Candidatus Polarisedimenticolales > Candidatus Polarisedimenticolaceae > Candidatus Polarisedimenticolaceae bacterium. The sequence continues at coordinate 66,755 of DASUCV010000015.1, forward strand.
CTTCGAGCGGGTACTCGAACCGGAAGTACCAGTCCGGGTGCGCTTCGAAGGTCGCGCCCGGCACCGCCACGTGCAGCTCGGGCGCCCCGTCGTAGGGGCGCGCCGTGAAGAGACCCTCGTCGAAGGTCGTGTTCGCGAACGCGACGGCGTCGTTCGCGCGCTGGAGCGCGTGGTAATCGCGGTAGGCGATGAGCGGGCGCAGCTCGAGGGTGACCGGGCCCGGAGCCTCGGCCAGCTCGTACGTGACGAGCGTCGTGTTCTCGCCGTGAACGGCAGCGATCGTCTTCACGCACCGGATACCGCCGGCGGCGTAGGTGAACGTGGGGAACGGGTCGAGGCGGAACGATTCCAGCGTCTCGAATCCGCGTGGGTGCACGGCACCCGGATAGAAATTCGCGTCGAGCTCGTGACGCGTGCCGTCGACGACGAGCGTATCGGCGAGCTTGGAGAGGAGGACCATGCGGCCGACCGGCGGCTTCGTCGCCGCGACGAGCAGGCCGTGATAGCGGCGTGTGTGGCAGCCGGCGACTGTTCCCGAGGCCCAGCCTCCGAGGCCGTTGGCTTCGATCCATTCCCTGGACGACGCGGCGTCGAGATCGTGCGTGACCGTGGCGTCGAGCGAGAGCGACATCAGCTTCCTTTCGCACCGCCCTTCTTGGCGGTCGCGAAGGAATAGCCGACTCCGCGCGACTTCGCCAGGTCCTCGATGAACTTCGTCACGGTGGCGGTCCATCCCGTCTGATGGGATGCGCCGACGCCGCGCCCGGTTTCGCCGTGGAAGTACTCGTAGAAGAGAACGAGGTCCTTCCAGTGAGGATCCGTGGCATAGCGGTGGTCGCCGTCGTGCACGGGGCGCGAGCCGTCCGGCGCGGCGAGGAAGATGCGCGCGAGACGCGCCGCGAGCTCGGCGGCGACTTCCTCGAGCGTTTTCGTCGTGCCGGAGCCGGTGGGGAACTCGACCTTGAGGCCGTCGCCGTAGAAGTGGTGGTAGCGCTCGAGCGCTTCGACGATGAGGAAGTTGATCGGGAACCAGATCGGCCCGCGCCAGTTCGAGTTGCCGCCGAAGAGGCCGGTCGTCGACTCCGCCGGGTCGTAATCGACGCGGAACTCCTGGCCTTGCACCTGGATGACGTAGGGGTGGTCCTTGTGGACCCGCGAGACCGAGCGCAGGCCGTACGGCGAGAGGAACTCGTTCTCGTCGAGCAGGTAGCGGAGGACGCGGACGAGCCGCTCCTTCGTCGGCAGGGCGAGGAGCATCTTCACGTCGTGCCCCTCGAGCATGAAGCTGCACTGCCTCGCGAGGTCGGGCCGGTTGTCGAGGAACCACTGGAGGCGCTTCTTGAAGCCGGGGAGCTTGTCGATCACTCCGGAGTCCAAGACCTCGGCGGCGAACAGGGGGATCGCGCCGACGAGCGAGCGCACGCGGAGGGGAACGGTCGCCCCGTCGACGTGGAGCTGGTCGTAGTAGAACCCGTCCTCCTCGTCCCAAAGGCCGGTCCCGCCGAGGCGGTTCATCGCGTCGCTGATTGCGATGAAGTGCTCGAAGAACTTCGAGGCGACGTCCTCGGTGGCCGGGTTCTCGTGCGCCAGCTCGAGCGCCATCGACATCATCGTCGAGGCGTAGAACGCCATCCACGCCGTTCCGTCGGCCTGCTCGAGCTTCCCGCCCGTGGGGAGCGGCTTGCTGCGGTCGAAGACGCCGATGTTGTCGAGCCCGAGGAAGCCGCCCGCGAAGATGTGGTTCCCCTCTTCGTCCTTCCGGTTGACCCACCACGTGAAATTGATGATGAGCTTCTGGAACACCCGCGAGAGGAAGACACGGTCGCGCAGGCCCCGCTCCCCGGTCATCTTGTAGATGCGCCACGCCGCCCATGCGTGCACCGGCGGGTTGACGTCGCCGAACGCGAACTCGTACGCGGGGATCTGGCCGTTCGGGTGCATGTACCACTCGCGCAGCAGCAGGACGAGCTGCTCCTTCGCGAACTGCGGATCGATGCGCGCGAACGGGATCATGTGGAACGCGAGGTCCCACGCCGCGTACCACGGGTACTCCCACGTGTCGGGCATGGAGATCACGTCGCGGTTGTAGAGGTGCCTCCAGTCGGCGTTCCTCCCGTGGAGACGCTCGGGCGGGGGCGGCGGCTGGCCGGGGTCGCCGTCGAGCCACGCGGCGACGACGTAGTGGTAGAACTGCTTCGACCAGAGCAGGCCGGCGTACGCCTGACGGAGCACGCGGCGCTCGTCGGGCGTCGCACCCTTCGGGAGGAGCCAGTCGTACGCCTCGTCGGCCTCGCGGATCCTCGTCGCGAACACGTCGTCGAAGCCGGAGCCGAGCGCGCCGTCCCGATGCTCGCCTTCCGCGGTGAGGCGGAGCTTCAGCACCGACGTGCCGCCCGCCGGCAGATCGAGCACGTAGACGGGCGCGGCCTTCGTTCCCGTGCGGGCCGGATTCACCGCGCCCTTCTTCCCTTCGACGACGTAGGCGTGGAAGGCGTCCTTCACCCACGGTGAGCGCGGCGGAACGCCGAAGAGGCGCTCCGTGTTCGTCTCGTTCTCGGTGAAGAGGACCTCGGGCGCGGCGTCGAACGCAAGCAGGAACTTGCCGAGGGACGGATGGCTCGCGCGGAGGAGCCCCGGCGACGCGAGGTCGAGCGTGGGCTTCGCCTCGCCGTCCCAGCTCCACGTGTTCCGCGCCCACAGCGTCGGGAGGAGATGGAGCCGCGCCGCCTCGGGGCCGCGGTTCGCCACCGTGATCCGGATGAGCACGTCGTCGGGGCTCGCCTTCGCGTACTCGACGAAGACGTCGAAGTAGCGGCCATCGTCGAAGATCCCGGTATCGATGAGCTCGTACTCGCGGTCGTGCCGGCTGCGCTCCCGGTTCGTCCTGACGAGATCGTCGTAGGGAAACGCGCGCTGCGGGTACTTGTAGAGCGCCTTCATGTAGGCGTGCGTCGGCAGGCCCTCGAGGAAGAAATAGCACTCCTTCACGTCCTCGCCGTGGTTCCCTTCGGGCCCGGTGAGCCCGAACAGGCGCTCCTTGAGGATCGGGTCCCGGCCGTTCCAGAGCGCGATCGCGAACGAAAGGCGGCACTCGCGGTCGGTCAGGCCGAGGAGCCCGTCCTCGCCCCAGCGGTAGGCGCGCGAGCGGGCGTGATCGTGCGGGAAGTAGCTCCAGCACTCGCCGGTCGCGGAGTAGTCCTCGCGGACCGTGCCCCACTGGCGCGCGGAGAGGTAAGGGCCCCAGCGCTTCCAGTTCTTCTCGCGCTTGGCGTCCTCGAGGAGACGCGCGTGCTCGGCGATCGTGCTCTCGAGGACTTGGAGACGTGACGCGAGAGGGTCGAGATCGGCCATCGTCTACGGGTTGCGCCACGCCCGGCGGTCGCGCTTCATCAGGTCGTCGGCGGTCGCCGGGCCCCATGAGCCCGCGGCGTAGTTCGGGAAGTCGCGCGGCGGGATCGATTTCCAGACGTCGAGGATCGGCGTCGCGATCCGCCACGCCGCCTCGACCATGTCGGCGCGGTGATAGAGCGTCGTGTCACCGATCATCGCGTCGTAGAGGAGCCGCTCGTAACCGGTCGCCTTGTCCGACGGACCGAAATCGGAGTAACTGAAATCGAGGTTGACCCGAGTGAGGTTCATCGCCGAGCCCGGCTTCTTCGCCTTGATCTCGATCTTGATCCCCTCTTCCGGCTGGATCTGCAGAATGAGGCGATTCGGCTCGAGGTCCTGGATCTGGATCTTCCCGAAGGCGAGGAGCGGCGGCCGCCGGAACTCGATGACGATCTCGGTCGACTGCTTCGCCAGGCGCTTCCCGGAGCGGAGGTAGAACGGCACACCGGCCCAGCGCCAGTTTTCAACGTCGAGCTTGATCGCACCGAACGTCTCGGTGGTCGATTTCGGATCGACCGACGGCTCCGCCCGGTAGGCCGGCAGCTTGTGGCCGTCGACGTAACCCTCGCCGTACTGGCCGCGCACCGTGCGCTGGAGGATATCCTCCGGCGTCATCGGCCGGATCGCGTTCAGGACCTTGACCTTCTCGTCGCGCACCGGCGTCCCGTCGAACGACCACGGCGGCTCCATCGCGACGAGTGCCAAGAGCTGGAACATGTGGTTCTGCATCATGTCGCGGAGGACGCCCGCGGTCTCGTAGTAGCCGCCGCGCCCTTCGACCCCGAGCGTCTCGGCCACCGTGATCTGGACGTGGTCGATGTAGCGCCGGTTCCACACCGGCTCGAAGATCCCGTTCGCGAATCGGAACGCCAGGATGTTCTGGACCGTCTCCTTGCCGAGGTAGTGATCGATCCGGAAGATCTGGCTCTCGGAGAGAACGGCGCGGAGATCCCGGTTGAGCTGCTGGGCGGACTCGAGATCGTGACCGAACGGCTTCTCGATGACGAAGCGTCGCCACCCGGCCTTGTCGTCGGCGAGCCCCGCTTCGGCACACTTGGTGACGATCGTCGAGAAGAACTGCGGCGGCGTCGCAAGATAGAAGAGGACGTTGCCGCCGGTGCGATGGCGTCCGTCGATCTCGGTGAGCGCGTCCTTGAGCCACTGATAGCCCTGCGCGTCGTTGAACTCGAAGCCGACGTAGTAGATGCGGTCTTCGAAGTCCTTCCAGACGGCCTGGTCGACGGCGGTCGTCGCGTACTCGGTGATGTCCTTCGTCATCTCCGCGACGAAGTCGCCGCGCTCGAGCTTCTTCCTGCCGACGCCGACGATCGCGAAATCGGAAGGCAGGATGCCGTTGTGGCGGAGGTTGTACAGCGCCGGAAGGAGCTTGCGCCGCGTCAGATCGCCGCTCGATCCGAAGATGACGATGATGCAGGGGTCGCCGGGGCGCTCCCCGTTCTTCTGCTTCTCTTCGCTCACAGGATCCTCGTGGTGGGGAGTCTACAAGAGCGGGAAACAATAAGGGGACAGCTACCGAATTCTCACCCAAAGTTGGAGGGGTGAGAATTCGGTAGCTGTCCCCTTATTGTTTCCTAGGAGCCGCTGCGCTCGCGCCCCTCGACCTCGGAATAGTGGACCGACCACCGCTCGGACCAGTTGCGGAACCGCTCGACCTTGTCGGTGTTCTGGTTGAGCCAGCGCGCGACGTCGGGGTCGCCGCTCGAGCGCCGTACCTCGTAGGCGAGGGTCTCCATGAGGCCCGCCGCGCGCACCTCGTCGAAGTAGTCGAGGATGAACGGTCCCCAGAACTCGCTCTGCGTCTTCTTGCCGTGGAGCGCCGACACGAGCTGGAGCGAGGTGTCGAGCGCGTAGGCGAAGAACCGCGCGTCGCTCTGCGCGGCCCACTTGTCGTCGCGCCTCAGCGCCGCGACGAGCGCCAAGCCCTTCGCCTCGGCCTTCTCGCCCGCGTCCCCTGTCTGGCCGGCCGCACCGCGGAAGAGAACCGACCAGAGGCTGGCCGCGATGTCCTTCGCGTGGGCGTCGTCGCTCCCGAGCGTCAGCGCGCGCACGTACGCCGCGAACGCACGCCCCGGAGCGCCGGTCACCGAGAGCGCGTCGCCGAGCGCGCGCCAGAGCGCGGGGTCGTAGGGCGAGTGCTGCAAGCACGCCTCGAGCTCGGCGACCGCCTCGTCCATCCGCCCCAGTCCTTCGAGGGTGATCGCGTGCTGCACCTTGAGCGCCTGATCGTCGGGCCATCGCGTCATTCCCTGGGAGAGCGTTTTCTCCGACTCCTCCCAGGCGTTGAGCCGTCCGTACGCGCTGCCGACGATGAGGTAGATCTGCGCCGATCCCGATGCGGCGTCGTTCGCCTCCGCGAGGAGCGTGGCGCCGACGTGCGCGGCCTCGCGGTAATTGCCCACCGCGTAGAGCGAGATCGCGAGCCCGTAGAGCACCTGCTTGTTGTCGGGCTCGATCTCGCGGATCTGCTCCAGGAGCTCGATCGCCGCCTGGTGGTCCCCCGCCTCTTGAAGATGCGATGCGGCGAGGAGTCGTGCGGATGGGCCGTCATCCGCGAAGAGCGGCGAGCTCAGCAGCAGTGCCGCCAAGGCGATCGCAGGGCCGGGCCGCGTGAGTTTCATCATTGACATCGACTACCTCCGTACACCCAAGAAATCTGGAGTGCAAACGGCCGAAATACCAGTCCACCTATAATTCGCCGAGAGGTGTCGACGATCCGATGAAACGGCGCGCTTTCTTACGTGCGGTGAATATGCCGTCGTCAATTCTCTCCGCCGGATGGACCTCCGGGCGATGATCGGCGCCGCTCTCCTCCTTTTCGCTGCCGCGTCGTCCGCGGAGCAGATTCGCGGTCTCATCGACCAGGACCGGTGGAAGGAAGCGGTCGACGCGGCGACGACCCTCGCGCGGGAGGCGCCGGGGCCCGACGCCGCGGGCGTCCTCGGCGAGGCGCTCTATCGGGCCGGAAGGATCGACGAGGCGGGCGAAGCGCTCGCGCCGGTCGCGTCCGGCGAGAACGCGCCGGCCCGCGTTTTGGCACAGCTCGGTCTCATTCGCGCCGCTCAGGGGAAGGACGAGGAGGCGGCGGCCCTTCTCGGACGCGCGGCGGCGACTGCCCCCGACGACCCGTGGGTCCTCTGGCGAGCGGCCGGAGGCGCCGCGACGCGGGCGAAGGCGACCGAGCTCCTGAATGCCTACATCGCCCACGGCACTGCTGAGAATCCGGACCGCCTCGAGGGGGCGCGCGGCACCCTGCGTCTCTACGCCGCGCTCGGCGAGCGGAAGATCTGGGTCCCGGTGACGCGTCCCGAGCGCCTCGAGATCCCGCTCAAGCCGATCCCGGACGGCAGCGGCTACTTCATCGAGGCCAATGCCGGGGGTAAGAAGATCCGCCTCCTCCTCGACACCGGCAGCACCGGCCTCTTCGTCGTCGAGCGCGCCGTCAAGAAGGGCGGCCTCGTCCCGCTCTCCGAGGAGACGGTCTTCGCGGGCGGCGGCAGCGGGCGCGCCTCCTCCTCGCGAGGTCTTCTCGCCAAGCTCGACTTCGGCGGCCTCGTCTACGCCGACGCGCTCGTCACCACGACGAAGGACGAGTTCGACAAGACCGGCCGCGTGCACGGCGTCGTGGGCCTCTCCGCCTTCTCCGGCTACCGCGTGACGCTCGACCTCCCCAAGGGGCGCATGATCCTCGAGCCTTCGGGCGACCTCCCCCAGGGAACGCCGTACTGGAACGTGGAAGGGCAGCTCCTCGTGCGCGCGCGGGGTGGCGAGAGCGCGGACGGGCTCTTCCTCTTCGACACGGGCGCCACGCAGTCGATGATCGACACCAAGCTCGCCGCGACGATCCCGGGGGCCGCCGTCGACAAGCCGGCGGAGATCCGCACGTACGGCGGTAACGTGCAGGGTGCCACGATGGTCCGGGGCGCGTCGCTCGCGTTCCAGACGCTCCACCGGTCGGGGGTGTTCAACGCCGCCGACCTCACGATGCGCAGCCGCCTCGGCGGCGTCGAGGTCTCGGGCTATCTCGGCCTGGACCTTCTGAGCGGGTGCACGATCGTGCTCGACACCGGGTCGCACCGGGTCGTCGTGACGCCGCCCCCGGGAAGGCGCTGACCGTGCACCTGCCGCTCGACGACGACGTCCTCCGCGTCGTCCGGGCGATCCGCGCGACCGCGGCCGCGCGCGACGACGCTCCGCCGCGCGCGCTCCTCGTGGGGGGCGTCGTGCGCGACGCGCTCCTCGGGCGGCCGGTCTTCGATGCGGACCTCGAGGTCTTCGGCGTTCCCGCGGCGGCGCTCGAGCGCTTGCTCGCCGCCGAGTTCCCCGGCCGCGTCAACACCGTCGGCCGCTCGTTCGGCATCTTCAAGGTGCACCGGCCGGGAGCGGCCGACATCGACGTCTCGCTGCCGCGCACGGAATCGAAGAGCGGGCCCGGCCACCGGGGGTTCGACGTGCGGGGGGATCCGTTCCTCCCGTTCGCGGAGGCGGCGCGCCGCCGTGACTTCACCGTCAACGCGCTCGCCTACGACCCGCTCACCGGCGAGCTGCTCGACGCGCACGGCGGCCGCGGCGACCTCGACGCCCGCATGCTCCGGGCGGTCGACGCGCGCACCTTCCCCGAAGATCCTTTGCGCGTCTGGCGCGCGTTCCAGCTCGCGGCACGGCTCGGCTTCACGGTCGAGGCCGGGACGTTCGCCCTGCTCGAGGACGTCGTCCGGAGCGGCGCGCTCGCCGAGCTGTCGCCGGAGCGCGTCACCGACGAGATCCGGAAGCTGCTCTTCGCCGAGCGGCCGTCGGCCGGCTGGGAGCCGGCCCGCGCGACCGGTGCGCTCGCCGCCACGTTCCCGGAGCTCGACCTCCTCGCCGCGACGCCGCAAGATCCCGAGTGGCATCCCGAAGGGAACGTCTGGACCCACACGCTCCTCGTCGTCGACGCGGCCGCGGCGATCGTGCGGCAGAACGCCTGGGAACTCGAGGCACCGGAGCCGCTCCACGTCCTCCTGGGCGCGCTCCTCCACGACGTCGGCAAGGCGACGACGACCGGCCGCGCGGAGAAGGACGGCCGCTGGCGCATCGTCTCGCCGCGCCACGAGGCGGAGGGCGAGGCCCCCGCGCGAGCGGTCCTCTCGAGGCTCGCGTTCGGCGAGGCGGCCGAGCGCGCGGTGGCCGCGATCGTCCGCTGGCACCTCTCGCCGGGCGCGCTCTACTACGGGCGGGAGCGCGGCGAGATGGACGAGCGCGCTTACACGAACGCCGTGCGGAAAGTGCTCAAGCGCATCCACCCGGTGCGGTGGCAGGTCCTGCTCGCCGCGTGCGAAGCCGACTGGCGGGGACGCGGCCTCCCGGGGATCGCCTCGCTCCCGTTCGACCCCGGGACGACGTTCGCGGACGCGGTCACGAGCGAGAATCTCGACGTCGAGCCGGCGAAGCCGCTCGTCCTGGGCCGGGACGTGCTGGCGCTCGGCGTCGCGCCGGGGCCGGAAGTCGGGCGCCTGATCGCGCTCGTCGAGGAGGCCAGGGACCGCGGGGAGATCCGCGAGCGGGACGAGGCTCTCCGCCTGCTCGAACGGCTCGTTTCACCGGGAGAATGATGGGCCGCCAACACCATGGTGAGTTGGCGGCCCGGGCGGGGAAAACTCCGTTCTCGACTCGATCCCAAACAGTTCCCGGCCGGCCGGGACTTCAGTACCAAGAGGAATACCGGCGGGGCCCCGATCGGTCCATACCCCAAATGGGCTAAGAGTGATTTTATTTAGTCGTGCTGCCCCGGCTCGTCGAACGTGAGCACACGTCGCACCAGGTCCGATTGCCGTTTAGCACCGGTTTTCACGAAGATCCGCTTGAGATGGCTCCGGGCGGTGCTCGGACGGATCCCGGCCGCCACGGCCGCCTGCTTCACCGTCATGCCTCCGACGAGGCGCGCCGTGAGCGAGGCTTCCGCCGGGCTGAGGCCGTAATTCACCGTGAACGCGTCGAATGGGACGACCTCGCGCCGCACCGGCTCCTCGACGAGGACGACGACCGACGCGAGGCGGGAGGCCGGGAAGAGCCCGGTCACACCGGTCGGCGCGACCATGACCGACAGCGGGCGCCGTCCGCCGTCGCGCGTGAGCGAGAAGGCGCCCCCGCGCGGAAGCAATCGGCCGGTCTCGGCGGTCGCCGCGCCGAACATCAGCCGCTGGAGCTGCACCTCGGCGTGCGGGTCGACCGCGATCAGGGCGCCGCGATCGAGGGCGAGGCCGTCCCTCGCTTCGACCAGCTTCCGTCCGGCGGTGTTCATCTCGACGACCCGCCCGCGCGCGTCGAGGAAGTAGACCGCGAGCGGCAGACGCTCGAGGGCGCCCGAGACTGCGCGGCGCCGCGCCTGGAGGGTCTCGAGTCGCTCCTGGATCCGGATCGCCTGGGTGAGGTGGGGAACGAGCGCGGCGAGCTTCCGCTTCTGCGCCTCCCCGAACGGCTTCGCTTCGTGCGGCCGTCCGGCCGAGAGGTACGAGAGGGGCTCCGGATCGCACGTGAGGACGGCGCGGACCGAATAACGGACATTGAGCGGACGCAAGAAATCGTTGTAGTACTCGGAGCGGAGGAACTCCTCGTCCGAGCACAGCTCCTCGCCGGTCAAGACCGCTCCGGGGACGAGGAGGCGCGCCCCCTTGATCAGCCACACGTTCTTCGCCGCGAAGTGATCCTCGTACGGCGCGAGCGTGGTGTGGACGGGAACGCCCCAGCTCCCGACGGTCATCGCGGGCGCGAGATCGATGCCGTGGACGTGCACGGCGCACGGCGAGCCCTGGATCCCTTCGCCGACGATTCGCAACACCTCGGTCCACGAGGGCGGATCGGTCGTCGCGAGATAGATCAGCGCGATCAGCTCGTCGAAGGTGTCCCGACCCCATCCACCGGTCACGACCGTCTCCCCCGCTTTCCTTCAATTACTACTCAGCCACCCGTATGGCCGCTCGGTTTTTTTGTCGCGACGGCGTATAAGCACATCGGCGGGGAGAACACGATGAGCCGAGCGATTCTTGCGACACTCGTGGTGTGGGCGGTCGGCGCGTCCGCAGCCCTCGCCGCGGGACGCGGCGAAGCGGCGCCGGTCCTACCGGTCCGCGTTGAGCTGACGAGCCGGCTCCACGATCTGGCGGTCTTCCACGATCTCGACCTCGACGTGGACGGCGTCTACGACACCTGGGCGCGAATTTATATGATCCCCGAGGAGATCGAGAAGCTCGAGGGACTCGGCTATCGGGTCCGTCTGCTGAACGAGCCGGCGGTGGCGGACGCTCTTTTCACGCCGGCCTCGCCCGACGCGGTGCCTTCCACGTACCACACCTACGAGACGCTCACCTCGGAGCTGCAAGCGATCGCGGCCGCGCACCCGGACATCGTGCGCCTCTCGTCGCTCGGAAAGTCGGTCCAGGGCCGCGACCTCTGGATGGTCCTGATCTCGAAGAACCCCGACGTCCAGGAGGACGAGCCGGAGGTCAAGTACATCGCCGCGATGCACGGCGACGAGGTCGTCGGCAAGGAGATGCTCGTCGACCTCATCAACCTCCTCGTGAGCGGCTACGGGACCGACCCGAGGCTGACCGCGCTCGTCGACGGCAACGAGATCTGGATCCTCCCCTCGATGAACCCGGACGGAACGGCCGCGGGCCGGCGCTACAACGCGAACAACGTCGATCTGAACCGCAACTTCCCCGATCAATTCGTCGACCCGAACGACACGACCGCCGGACGCCAGCCGGAGACCGCGCACGTCATGGACTGGGGTTACGCCCACAGTCCGGCCCTCGCGGCCAACTTCCACGGCGGCTCGCTCGTCGCGAACTACCCGTACGACGGGACCGCGGACGGACAGTCGGTCTACAGCGCCTCGCCCGACGACGCGGTGTGGGTCTCGATCGCGCGCACGTACGCCGACCGCAACGCGCCGATGAAGGCGTCGAACTCCGACGCGTCGTTCACGAACGGCATCTGCAACGGAGCCGACTGGTACACGATCACCGGCGGCATGCAGGATTGGAACTACGTCTGGCGCGGCGACAAGGAGATCACCCTCGAGATCTCCACCGTGAAGTGGCCGGCGGGATCGCAGCTCCCTCCGTTCTGGGCCGACAACAAGGAGTCGATGCTCTCGTATCTCGAGCGCGCGGCCGAAGGCGTGCGCGGGATCGTGCGCGACGCCGCCACGGGCGCGCCGTTGCCGGCGCGGATCCACGTCGTCGGGAACGCGAGGGACAGCTTCACCGACCCCGACGTCGGCGACTACCATCGCCTGCTGCTCCCCGGCGCGTACGCGCTCGAGATCACGTCTCCCGGTTACGCCGGCGCCCGCGTCGACGACGTCTCCGTCGGCGCCGGCGTCCCGGCCACACGCGTCGACGTCGACCTCGCGCCGCTCCAGGTCGAGCTCCAACCGGTCGCCTCGCGCATCGTCGACCCCGACGGCGCCGTCGGCCCCGGCGAGACCGCGGATCTCGCGGTGACGCTCGAGAACCTGGGCGCCGCGGCTTCGGGAGTGGCGGGAAGTCTCGTCCCGACCGGATGGTTCGGAAGCGTCGCGCGCGCGGACGCCGCTTATCCCGACCTTCCGGCCGGGGGCTCCGGCGAATCCGTGGCGCCGTACCACGCAATCGCCGTCGACGCGTCGGCTCCCGCGGGGACCAAAGCGGGGTTCGCCGTCGCGTGGAGCGCGGGCGGGGTCTCGGGCCTCTCTCAGCCGTTCTTCGTTCCGGTGGGCGCTGCGACGTGCGCGACGTTCGCTTCCAGCGACGTGCCGAAGGCGATCGCCGACCGCGCGACCGTGACGAGCGCGATCGCGCTCGCGAGCGACCTCGAGATCTCGAAGATCAACGTCCGCGTCGACATCACGCACCCGTACATCGGCGACCTGCACGTCCGGCTCGTCTCTCCCGCCGGCGTTCCGGTCGCGCTGCACAGCCGCTCCGGCGGCTCGGCCGACAACATCGTCGGGTGGTACGACACCGAGCTGACTCCGGCGGAGCCGCTCGCGCGTTTCGACGGCGGCCACACGGCGGGCACGTGGCATCTCGAGGTCACGGACGGCGTCCCGATGAACACCGGCACGCTCAACGGCTGGTCGCTCCAGGTCTGCGGGCGCCCGTTCGAGGCGGCCCTCCCGCCGATGCGGCTCGCCGGCGTCGCCAGGAACGCCGACGGCTCGGTCGATCTCACCTGGTGGCCCTACCCGTCGGCGTCGAGCTACAAGGTCTACCGCTCACCGGATCCGCGGATCGCCGGCTCGTTCACCGACGTCACGAGCCAGGACGCGGACCTCACCGACACGTCGTTCCATGACGCGACCGCCGGCGATCTCTACTGGCTCGTCTCCGGCGTCGGGCCGCACGGCGAAGGGCCGAGCACCGGCCCCTGATCCGGACTGATTCGGTCCGGAGCTTCCCGTCCCCGGGCGTTACGCTTTCGACGTGCGCAAAGGCCTCAAAAGCCTCGTCGGGAACACGCCGCTCCTCGCGATCTCCTGCGAGGATCGCGGGCGGACACGAACCGTCTACGCGAAGGCCGAGCACCTCAACCTGACCGGCAGCATCAAGGACCGGATGGCGTTCCACATCCTCGAGCGAGCCAAGGCGTCGGGAAGGCTCGCTCCGGGCCAGCCGATCGCCGAGGCGACGAGCGGCAATACCGGCATCGCGATGGCGGGTGTGGGTCGCGCGCTCGGCCATCCGGTGACGATCTTCATGCCCGATTGGATGAGCGCCGAGCGCATCGCCCTGATCCGCAGCCTCGGCGCCGAGATCCATCTCGTCAGCCGCGAGGAAGGCGGCTTCCTCGAGAGCATCCGTCGCGCCGAGGCGTTCGCGGCGGGCCCGGCGCAGGCGTTCCTGCCCCGGCAGTTCTCGAACCAGGACAACTGCGCGGCGCACGAGGAGACGACCGGGCCGGAGATCCTCTGGCAGCTTCGGGAACACGGACTGCGGCCCCACGCCTTCGTGGCGGGCGTCGGGACCGGCGGCACCGTGATGGGCGTCGGCCGCTTCTTGCGGCGCTCGCTTCCCGAGGTGCGCATCCATCCGCTCGAGCCGGCGAATTCCCCGACGCTCTCCACAGGTCACAAGGTCGGCCATCACCGGATCCAGGGGATCTCGGACGAGTTCGTGCCGCCGATCGTCGAGCTCGATTTCCTGGACGACATCGTCGCCGTCGACGACGGCGACGCGATCCTGATGGCGCAGAAGCTCGCGCGCGAGATCGGTCTCGGCGTCGGCGTCTCCTCCGGGGCGAACTTCCTCGGCGCCCTCCAGGTGCTCGATCGGCTCGGGGACGACGCGATCGTCGTCACGGTGTTCAGCGACGACAACAAGAAGTACCTGTCGACCGATCTCCTGAAGGATGAGCCGGTGCGCGCTGGTTATCGCGCCCCCGACGTCGCGCTCAGCGGGTTCGACGTCTTCAAGCGCGTCTGCGTCACCTGCTGGGAGCCGGTGGAGACGCCGTTGCTTCCGCTGATGTGAGTCGCTAGTCGGTAGTCAGTAGTAACTACCGACTACCGACTACCGACCGTCGACTATCGACTCCCGACCCTCTTCGATTGCGGCTGCGTGCACCCCTCGCCGATCTCGGCGTGCGGGATCGCGCTCAGGTACTCGTACACCGCCGACAGATCGCGATCGAGCATCCTGCCGTACACCGGCCACGGCATGACCTGGAGGAGCTGGCCCGGATTGTCGGGGTCGTGCCCCGTGTGCATGAGATCGATGAACTCCTGACGCGTGAGCCCCGCGGGCAATCCGTTCTCCTGGGGCGTCAGGTTCCGCGACACGAACGGGCCGAACGTCTGCCCGCCCGCGAGGTAGTTCGCGCTGTTGTACGCGCCGTCGCCGCCCACGTAAGGATCGTGGTCCGGTGTGTACGGCGGACAGGTATGGCAATCGTTGCAGCCGCCCACCGCGTTGACGATGTAGCTGCCGAGCCCGACCTTCTCGCGATTCTTGTGGTGCAAGTCGAGCGGTACGGGAGCCAGCTGGAAGCCGCGCTGAACGCGCGACTGACCTCGATCGTGATCGCCTTGGTCGTTACCGTCGCCCGCGACGATGGCGGTCGCGGAGACGAGAAGCGCGACCGGCAGAATCCCCACCCAGAAATTCGACGCTCGTTTCATGAGACCTCCCGAGACGGCAGACGTGCCGCCGATCCCAGGAGACTACGTCGATTCTTCACCGCACGCTTGAACGGCTTCTAAACATCAAGGCTTTCCGTCGCGCTTCGTCCACTGGTCGATCCAGTCGAGCACCGTGTCGTGCCAGAGGATGCTGTTCGCGGGCTTCAGCACCCAGTGATTCTCGTCAGGGAAATAGAGGAACTTGCTCGGGATGCCCATGCGCTGGAGCGCGGTGAACGTGGCGAAGCCGCCGGTGTCGACGACGCGGTAGTCCTTGCCGCCATGGATGACGAGTGTCGGCGTTTTCCAGTTCTTGACGTACTGGACGGGGTTGTCCTTCGCGTAGCCTTCGGGATGCTCCCACGGCGTACCGCCGTGCTCCCACTCGGGAAACCACAGCTCCTCGGTCGCGAAGTAGGCGAACTGCTCGTCGAGGTTGCCGTCGTGCACGACGAGACACTTGAACCGGTCGGGCCACTTGCCGGCGATCCAGTTGATCATCCAACCGCCGTAGCTCGCGCCGAGCGCTGCAACTCGGTTGCCGTCCATCCACTTGTACTTCGCGAGCGCGGCCGCGAGCCCCTTCTGGAGATCCTCGAGCGGCTTCCCGCCCCAGTCGCCGTTGATCGCGTCGGTGAACGCCTGGCCGTAGCCGGTCGACCCGTGGAAGTCGACCATGACCGCTGCATAGCCGCGGCCGGCGTAGGCCTGCGGGTTCCAGCGGTAGTGGAAGTCGTTGCCGAAGCTCCCCTGCGGCCCGCCGTGGATGAGGAAGGCGACGGGGTACGTCTTCGCCGGGTCGAAGTCGATCGGCTTCACGATCCAGCAGTAGACGTCGTCGCCGTTCGCGCCCTTGAAGCTGAACTGCTCGGGGTCGCCGCGGCGCGTCGCCGCGAGGCGCTCGTCGTTGATGCTCGTCAGCTTCTTCGCGTCGCCGCCGTCGGCCTTCACCGAGTAGAGCTCGGCCGGCCCCTTCATCGAGTCGAGCAGGTAGAAGACGCGCGCGCCCGACGGCTGCGGGGACGTGACGTGCCCTTTACCGACCACCGTGCGCACCTTCCCCGTGGCGGCATCGACCGCGAAGAGCGCGTGGTGGCCGACGTCGTCCGAGAGGCAGTAGATCTCCTTGCCGTCGGGCGACCAGGCGAGATCGGACGGCGAGCGGTCCCAGCCCTCCGTCAGGATCCGATCTTGCCCGTCGGGCCACGAGCGCAGCACGATGCGGAACCGGTCGGCTTCGTAGCCGGGGCGCTTCATCGCGGTGTACGCGAGCGTCTTGCCGTCCGGCGAGAAGACCGGGTACCCGTCCCACGCCTTGTTCCCGCTCGTGAGGTTGCGCGGCGCGCTGCCGCCGCCGGCCGGCGCGACGAAGAGGTCGAAGTTGGTCGACCAGGCCTCCTCGCGTCCCACGTCGCGCGCGCTGAAGACGACCGAGGCGCCGTCCGGGGTGAACGTGTACTCCTCGCTGCCGCCGAAGGGCTTCGAGGGCGCGTCGGCGTCCATCGCCTTCATAACGTCGACCGCTTCGCCGCCGGCCACGGGAACCACGAAGATGTGCGACCGCGTCCCGTTGCCCCACGTATCCCAGTGGCGGAAGAAGAGACTGTCGTAGATCTTCCCGCTCGCCTTCTTCTTCTCGTCGTCGTCGAGGCGCTTCTTGGTCTCGGCGGGCGAAGTGCCTGGGTAGACCTCCATCGAGAGCGCGAGCTTCGTCCCGTCGGGCGAGACGACGAAGCTGCCGACGTCGAGCGGCAAGGACGTCACCGGCTGCGACTCGCCGCCGTCGAGCGAGAGCTTCCAGACCTGCGACGAGCCGCCGCGCGTCGAGAGGAAGAAGATCGTGCGGCCGTCCTTCGACCACGCCGCGCTCGTGTCCGACGCTTCGTTCCGCGTGAGCGGGCGAAGACCGGTGCCGTCGGCCGCCACGAGCCAGAGGTCGGTCCGTCGCTTGTTCGCGTCGAGGTCGAGCGCCGAGATCGTGAAGACGACCCACTTCCCGTCGGGCGACACGCGCGCGTCGGAGAGGCGGTCGAAGGCGACGAGGTCGCGAACTCCGAAAGGATGAGTCTCCTTCGAAGCTGCGGCCAAGGCGACCGGAACCACGGTGAAGGCGAGGCAGAGCAAGGCCATGAAGAAGCGCATCGTCGAAGCCTCCGGAATCGTGAGATCCATGCGGGCCGGGCATCTTACCCAGCAAGGGTTAAAAAACGAAACAGCTTTACAAACGTATGGTTGCGGCCCCGAGAACCGCTGAATCTTCGTGCGCCGGCACGCTGCCGCACTCCCGGCCGGGGTGTACGATGCCTTCACGGTGTCGGAGCTTCGCAGCGACGGACGCAGGAAGAGCGATGAAGCGCTCAGGCTGAGCGAGGAGCGCTACCGCCGTCTCGTCGACATGTCGCCCGATGCGGTCTTCATCGTGCAAGGCGGCCTCGTCCGCTTCGTCAACCCCGCAGCTCTCAAGCTCCTCGGCATCACGCACGAGGAACGGGTGATCGGGCGGCTCGTCTTCGACCTCTTCCATCCCGACGACCACCCGGCCCTCATGGCCCGTTACCAGGAGGTGATTCAGGGCGCGCGCGAGCCCGGCTTCATCGAGCGGCGCTATCGCCGCCCCGACGGCTCGACGATCGACATCGAAGTCGCGGCAACGCTCTACCCCGATCCCGACGGCGCCTCGGTGCAGTTCATCGTGCGCGACGTCACCGACCGGAAGCGCGCGCTCGAAGCGTTGCGTCAGAGCGAGGAGCAGTTCCGTCAGATCGCCGAGACGATCGACGAGGTCTTCTGGAGCACGAGCGCCGACAAGAACCGGATGGTTTACGTGAGCCCGGCGTACGAGAAGATCTGGGGACGTCCTTGCGCCGAGCTCTACGCCAACCCGCGGCAGTGGCTCGTGGGGGTCCACCCCGACGATCGAGACGCGGTCATCCACGCGGCGCTGACCAAGCAGGCCGACGGGAAATACGACGAGGAGTACCGCATCATCCGGCCCGACGGCTCGATCCGGTGGGTGCGCGACCGCGCGTTTCCTTTGCGCGACGACGCCGGCGAGATCTACCGGATCGTCGGTCTCGCCGAGGACATCAGCGACCGCAAGCGGGTCGGCGACGAGCTGCGCGCCCTCTCCGAGCAGCTCGAGGCGCGCGTCGTCGAGCGGACGGCGCAGCTCCGCGAGGCGAACGAGTCGCTCCGTAAAGCCGAGGCGCGGCAGCGGGCCCTCCTGAACGCGATCCCCGACCTGGTCTTCCGCGTAAGACGGGACGGCACCTACCTCGATTTCTCGGCGCCCAGCGGGGCCGAGGCCACGATGTCCGATCGGCTCATCGGCTCGAACATCGGCAGCTCCGATCTGCCGCCGGCGGTCCGCGCGACCCTCCTCGACGGGATCGCGCGCGCCGTCGACACCGGGACGCCGGTGGCGCTCGAGTACACGGTCGACGGCGACGCCGACGCGCGGACGTTCGAGGCTCGGCTCGTCCGGAGCGGGCCCGAGGAGGTCGTCGCGACCGTGCGCGACATCACGCGCCGGCGCGAGGCGGAGGCCCAGCGCGAGCGCCTCGAGCAGCAGCTCCGGCAGTCGCAGAAGATGGAGGCGATCGGCACGCTCGCCGGCGGGATCGCGCACGACTTCAACAACATCCTCACCGCGATCATCGGCTACACCGAGCTGCTCCGGAACCAGCTCCGCGGCCAGATGGGGGTCGAGGAGCGCCTCGCCGAGATCTCCCGCGCCGGGGCGCGCGCGAAGGACCTCGTCTCTCAGATCCTGACCTTCAGCCGGAGGCAAGACCACACGCGTGCGCCGACGGCGATGGCGCCGGCGATCGACGAGGCCCTCCGTCTCCTCAGGGCGGCGATCCCGGCCTCGATCGAGATCGACTGGGCGATCGATCACGACTTGCCCCCGGTGCTCGCCGACGCGACCCAGATCCACCAGATCGTCATGAACCTGGCCGCCAACGCGGCCGCCGCAATGGGCAACGGCCCCGGGAAGCTTCGCGTCGTTTGCGCTTCCGTGACCTTGGACGACGACGCCGCCCGCCTCCACCCCGACCTCCGTCCGGGCGAATGGGTCCGCCTCGACGTGCAGGACACGGGCTGCGGCATCCCGCCGGAGATGCTCGACCGGATCTTCGATCCTTTCTTCACCACGAAGGGCCCGGGTGAGGGCACAGGCCTCGGGCTGTCGGTCGTTCACGGCATCGTCAAGGCGCACGACGGCGCCGTGCTCGTCGAGAGCGAGCCCGGGGTCGGCACGGCGTTCCACATCTATTTCCCGGCGCTCGAGACGAGGCATTCGGCGCCGGCGCGCCCCGGACCTCAGGCGGCGGGGGGCCGCGGCGAGCACATCCTCTACGTCGACGACGAGCCCTCGCTCGTCGAGCTCCTGAAGGCGCAGCTCGAGATGCTCGGCTACCGGGTCACCGCCTGCGAGTCGTCGGTCGAGGCGCTCGCGACGTTCAAGGCCGCGCCTCTCGATTTCGACGTCCTCATCACCGATTTGACGATGCCGGGGATGAGCGGGGCCGAGCTCGCGGAAGCTGCCCTGAAAATTCGCCCCAATCTTCCCGTCGTCGTCGCCACCGGTTACGGTCACGTCATGGGCGAGAACAAAGCGCGCGCCTTGGGCCTTCGCCGCGTCCTCAACAAGCCTTTTTCGATGGCGGTCCTCGACGAAGCGATCCAGGAGGCGCTCGCCACCCGCTGAGCCCGCACGTATCATGGCTCCGATGCGTCGATCGATTCTCGCCCTTCTCCTCTTGGCGCTTCTCTCGCCCGCCCTCAGAGCAACCGCGGTGGCCCCCGATGCGCGCCGCACGCTCGATGCGATGGGGGCGGCGGCCCACACGATCCACGACTACACGATGACGCTCATCAGCCAGGAGTGGGACGGCGACAAGCTCGGTCCCGAGCAGTCCCTGGTAGCCAAGTGGGCGCGGCCGTTCAAGGTCTACTACAAGAGGCTCTGCGCGCCGCACAAGGGTCGCGAGATCCTCTACGCCGACGGCTGGAACGACGGGCGCCTCAAAGTCAGCCTCAACACCTTCCCGAACGTCAAGCTCAACCTCGATCCCCACGGCGACCTCGCGATGGGCGGCACGCGCCATCCCGTCGACGAGACGTCGATCGTCTACCTCGTCAACGTGGTGCTCGAGAACTTCCATCGCGCCGACGAGAAGGGCGAAGCCTCCGCCGAAGACCTCGGCTACGAGACGATCCTCGGCCGCCGCTGTCACAAGGTCCGCCTCACGACGAAGCAGACCGTCACGACCCATGTCCTCGGCCCGAAGGAAACGCTCTGGGACGTGGAGAAGGAATACGACATCGCGATGGCGCCCCTCCTGCAGGAGAACCACAGGCAGGGCTGGGAGATTCCCGGCGACGCGAAGCCCGGCGCGACCGTCCGCGTCCCCCGTTACTACGGCGCCAAGATCGACCTCTGGATCGACGAGGAGATCAACCTTCCTCTCCGCGCGGAGATCTACGACGGCGACGGCGTCATGTTCGAGCGCTTCGAGCACCGCGACCTGCGCGTCAACGTCGGCCTCGGCGACAAAGATTTCTCGCCGGCGAACCCCGAATACAAGTTCTGAGAGGGGACAGCTTCCGAAACTCTGAACTGCGAGTTTCGGAAGCTGTCCCCTCTTCTAGGCCTGGTGCTCGGGCCTCAGCAGATCCATCACCGTCTTCACCGGCGTGAAGGTCTCGATCGGGACCTCGACGAAGACGGTCAGCCAGTCCGCCATGCCGCCGTTCCAGAGACCCGGCCGCTCGAAGGCGACGAGGTCGCGCCCCTGATGGCTCTTCCGCCCGACGATGACTGCGCGCGGATCGACGAAGGCGGCGAGGTCGAACGGCTTCCCGTCCACGTTCCGTAGGCCGCAGACGAGATCGACCGGGTTGAAGTGCGTCGCCTCGCGCATGACCTCGGCGCGTGACGGATCGATCTCCGCCGCCTCGACGATCTGCCGCGTCACGCGGCCGTCGCGGCGGCGCACCCAGTAGGGGCCGCCTCCCGGCTCGCCGGTGTTCCGCACGACACCGCAGACGCGCAGCGGCCGCTCGAAACACTGGAGAAGCGCCTTCCCTCGCATCTCGGCGGGGGCCGCGCCGCGCGGCGGCTCGCAGCCGAAGACCCCCTGCGCGAACTGCGCCGCCTCGTCGAGGTGCGCGGGATCGGTAGGCCGCGCCCGCAGCCGCGCGACGTGGAGGAAGACCGATCGCTGCAGCTCGACGAGGCGCCCGCCGAGGATCTTCTTCCACCGCACCGTCGCGGCGCGACGCGTGTCGGGCTGCACGTTGTCGATGTTCTTGACGAAGACGACGTCGCCCTTCGTGTCCTGCAGGTTCCACAAGAGCGCGCCGTGCCCCGCTGGTCTTAGAACGAGCGTGCCGTCATCGGCGACGAACGCCCCGCCGCCGGGCGCTCCGGCCAGCGTGTCGGTCTCGGCCTTCTGGACCGACCACGTGAGCGCGTAGCGGACGCCGAGCCGCTTCTCGCACTTGGGGACGACGCGGTCCGCCAGGAGCCGGAACGCGTGGAGGTGCTCCGGCGACACGGTGACGTGGATGCGGCAGACCCCTTCGCTGTCGCGCACGATCGACGTTGCCTCGACGAGGTGCTCCTCGAACGCGGTGCGCGGCCCGGCGTCGTACCGATGGAAGGGGATCAATCCCTTCGGCATCGTCGCGTAGCCGAGGCCGTCGGCACCGAGGAGCGCATCGACGATCGTCGCCTCGCTCACCTCCTGCTCCCGGAACGTCAGCTCGGCGCGGAGATCGTCGGCGAAGGCGAATCGGTCGAGCGCGGCGAGGAGGGCCTCGGCCCCGTTGCCGCTCAGGAGCTCCTGGAACATCCGCGTCGCGGCGCCCGAGGCCGGCACGAACTTCGAGCACCGCCCCTGCTTCGCCGCGGTCTCGTGAAGATCGACGAGCTCCTCTTCACGATCGCGCGCGATCGCCTCGATCCCGTCGCCGGCGCGGCACGGCCGCAATACGTCGGGGAAGCCGCGCGGCGCCGCGAGCAGTGCGAGCTGCCGGTTGGCCTCGTCTTCGCTGATACCGCGCTCGCGGAGCTGCGCCTTCTGGACCTCGGTGAACGGCGGCACGCGCCCTCCGCGTCAGCGCTCGACAGGGTCGAGCAGAAGCACGGGAAGATCGTAGCTCACGAGCCTCCGGAACACCCCCGCGTCGGGTTGCTCGCGCAGCGGGTAGAGCGTGCGGAGGCCGTTCGGGAGCATCCGCTCGACCGAAGGCCCCACGCGATAGAACAGTCCCCCGCAGTCGAGGATCGTTCCCTCGGTCCATTCGGTCTTGCGGCGCGACGCGACCACGACCAGCTCGGCGTCGTCCACGTGCATCCGCTGCGCAGTGACGAGGCGGTCGGCCACCTCCGGCCCCTCGAGCGATACCCGGACGTCCGCGTCGCGCCTCCGCGTTTCCCGGCCTCGCTGCCAGCGCACCCATCGGATCGTGCCGTGGACGATCGGATCGCCGATCGGCTCGCGCACCACCCCCGCGATCGTCCGAATGACACCCGTGACCACGAGATAGGCCGACAGAGCCCCGAGCGGCGTGCCGATGACGAACGCGAGCGGCGCGATCGCCGTCAGAGCCACCGGCCACGCCGTGCTCACGTCATGGCCGCCGAGCGTCCCCTCGTTCTGCCGCCGCGCGGCCTCGAGCATCAGATCGTTGTTGTCGGACGCCACCTGCCGGACGAAGTGGATGAATCCCACACCGCCGACGACGACACCGGCCAGCATCGTCGCGATCGCGGAGAAGAGCGAGCGGCTCCAGCGAGCGAGCGTGTAGCGCACGCTCTCAATCTCGGGCGCGCGGCGGGGCTCGTCAAACTAGCCCTGAGGAAGGCTCATCACGCCTACCAAATGCGCACGCGCTTCTCCGGTGGCAGGTAGTACTTCGCCTCGGGGCCGATTTCGAACGCCTTGTACCAAGCGTCGAGATTTCGGAGGGGACCGATCACGCGAAAGCGCCGCGGACTGTGCGGATCGGTGGCGACTTGCGTCTTGACCATCTCGTCGCGCTGCTTGCCTCGCCACGCCTGCGCAAAAGACAGAAAGAATCGCTGATCGCCGGTCAGCCCGTCGATGACCGGTGCCGGCTTCCCGCCCAGCGACATCGTGTACGCCGAGTACGCGACCTCGAGTCCCGACATGTCGCCGATGTTCTCTCCCATCGTCAAATTCCCGTTGATGAAGACTCCAGGCGCCGCCTCGTAGGACGAATACTGCGCGCCGAGTGCGTCGGTCAGCGCCTTGAAGCGCGTGGCGTCGTCCTTCGTCCACCAATCGCGTATGGCGCCGTTCTCGTCGATCTTGCTGCCCTGGTCGTCGAAGCCGTGCATGATTTCGTGGCCGATGATCGCGCCCGCCGCGCCGTAGTTCACTGCGGCGTCCGCCGTCGGATCGAAGAAGGGCGGCTGCAGGATGCCGGCCGGGAACACGATCTTGTTCTCGAGCCCTCCGTTGTAGGCGTCCACCGTGGCCGGACTCATCCCCCACTTCTTGCGATCCACCGGCTTGTTGAGATCCTCCATCTGGTACGCCCAGTCGAACGCCGCACTCCGCTTCACGTTGCCGTAGAGATCGTCCGGCTTCAGCACGAGTTTCGAATAGTCGCGAAACTTGTCGGGATAACCGACCATCACGTCCATCTTGGAGAGCTTGAGGAGAGCGGCCTTCTTGGTCGCATCGCCCATCCACGTGTTGCCCTGGATTCGCTGCGCCGCCGCTTTCTTCAGGTTCGCGACGAGCTCCTGCATCGAGGCCTTGGACTTGGCGGGGAAATAGCGCTCGACGTAGGTTCGGCCCAAGAGCTCGCCGAGGCGGCCGTCCACCTCGCCGATGCCGCGACGCCACCGCGGGCGCTGTTCCAGCGCACCGGACAGGGACTTCTGGTATTCGAACTTGCTGTCCACAAAACGTTTGGAGAGATAGTTCGAAGCGTCGTTCGTGACCTTGAACTTCTGCCACGTCTTGAGCGTTTCGAGCGGTGTTTCGTCGTAGAGCGCCGCCATCGCCTTGATCGCGGTGTTGTCGGCAATCAGCATGTGCGGCGACATCACCTTCGCTTCGCCGAGATAGCCGTCCCAGTCGAACTTCGGCGCATACGTCTTCAGCTGCGGCAACGTCATCGGATTGTTGAGCTTGCCGAGGTCGCGCAGGTCCGTCTGCGACCACGAGATCTTCGCGATCGCGGTCTCGAACGCGAGCACCTGGTCCGCCGCCGCGGATGCGTTCGCCTGGCCGATCATCTCGAAGGAGCGCTGGACATAGGCGCGGTAGGCGCTCCTCTGCTCCGCGTACTTGTCCTCGAGGTAGTAGTCGCGATCGGGCATGCCCATGCCGTTCGACGTGACGTACGCGATATTCGTCCGCGGCTCGGCGGGATCCGGCAGAAGGCCGAGGGCGAAAACGGTCGAGCCAAGATCCTTGAGCGCGCCGGCCATGTAACGCGTGAATTCGGCCTTGGTCTTGATGCCGTCGATACGCGCGAGGTCGGGCTTGAGCGGCCCCGTACCGAGCTTCTCGAGCAGCGGCTCATCCATGTAACTGGCATAGAACGCGCCGAGCTGAGTGCTCTTGGGAGCGTCCATGATGATCGAGCGCAACTGCTCCTGGTTCCGGTCGTTGAGCTCGGAACCGACTCCGTTTTGCGCTTTGTCGGCCGGGATCTCGTTCGCATCCATCCACTTGCCGCTGGCATAGCGCTGGAAATCATCGCCGGGCTTCACCGCGAGATCGCGCGTCGAAAGATCGACGCCCCAGGTTCCGAAGCGCACGACTTGCGGCGCGGCGGCCGGAGCCGCTGCTGACTGCGCGGGCGCCGGCTCGGCCCGAAGCGCGCCGTACGCGAGAAGAATGACGCTGAAGCGCGAGGCGCGCGCGTACCAAGAGTTTGCGGTCATACACCCTCCCAGGCGCTCGAAGTTCTCGAGGCTATTCCCGGGAGTGTTTACGTCAAGAGGCGGCCATGGTTGCAGCGGTGAAAGTCACCGAGCAGGCGATTCGTTGTTGAATTGTAGCCCGCTGAATTCACCGGTCTTTGGGTCATACCAGCACCCGAAGTAGTCCCAGCCACCGTCCGCAACGATCACTGGTTCCACCTGCCAAAAGCTCTCAGCGCTGCTCACGCCATTCGGAATGGTGCTCGGGTTCTGTCGATACTCCAAGACCCTGCCTCGATAGTGGTAGGACGAGAAGCCGTTGACGTAGATCAACCGCTGGTCGCCTCGTACAACACCCAGATACTGTCGGAGGTATTCGGTAGCAACCAGTGGACGCCCCATCGGTTCCGCCGGTGCGCGCCAGTGAGCTTCCAGGAACCCGAGTACCGCCGCGTCCAACTTTGCGACCTCCGCTGGCGCTGGACGCCAGGTTCCGTGAACGCCCTCAACGGGTGCTCTCGATACTTGTTGAAGCACGACGCCTGTACCGACCGATTCTGGTAGGAGCGTGCCCCGTGCACTTGGTAGCGGGATTCCTGCAAGAGGATCCATCTGCGACGCGAGCTGCGGCGGATCAGGCGGTGTGCTTCGGCACCCGAAGATCATGGCGCCCACGATCAGGACGAGTGCTAGCGGTGCCTTGCGGCGCATTGGTCCTTCTGTGCGGCTAGTCGACGAACGGGCGCGACCTTACGCAAGCGGCTTGAACCGGACGGACCGACGTCATTGGCATGTTCAGGCGGGCTGGCGACGAGGCCCGGCGCTGAGAATACGGTAGCTAGGCACTGGCGTTCCGTTGTCCGCGTGCAGCTTGGCCTCCTGGAAATACAACTCCTCAGCGCCATCTGCCACGGGTGTCTTTACGGCTTGCCGCGCTTCTTCAATTCGCGTCAGTGCTTCCGCCACTGGCGTTCCGCCTGGCCGAAGCGAATGGGCCACTGGCACTTTTGCCTTGAAGAAGACCGCGTGCGTTGTATCGCTGGCACTCGACGGAACAACAATCACAATCGCGTCGTTTGTGTGCTTGACGGCTGAAGCAATGAACGGCCCAAGATCAGCGTCGTCTCGGAGGCTCGCGAACTCGTCGGACCGTAGGACGATGGCGAACTGCCCGGCCAGCGAAGTGGACACGCGAGATTGAATCACGTCAGTTCCTGGCTTCATCAATTGAAACAAGGCATCTTTGCTTGCAGCCGTTGCAGGCTGCTCACCCGCGCCGATTGCTGTGACTTCCGCCAGCGCGACGACTCCAAGCATGGCAATGGCTTTTCGCATTGTGTTTCTCAGGCCCCCCAGCGCAAGCGTAACCTGCGGGCCAGACCGCCGCGGCGATCGCCGCAGTTCGCAAGCGACGAGAAGGGATGGACCGTCGGGTTTACGCAGCAGTGCGTCGGACTCACGGTGCGGCCTCAAGGAACTCGAGGGAGTTAACCAACGGTGAAGACCGAGCGGCCGACTCAAGTGGATCGGCACAGTCGTAGTCGTGAAACGTCAGCCTCACGAGGATCTCCGAGCGCCCCAACATTCTGGAAACCAGACGATATCGCTTCTCTCGGTTCAGGTACTCAGAAACAACCTCCACCAGAGATTCAGCGTCCGACTCTGATTCGTGGAGGACTTGCCATTCGCCATCGCCCGGGAGATTCCGGCGCTCGGAAGATCGCGCGCTGTGAATCGCTGCGCTGACCGGTTCGTTGATTCGAAACGTCGACAGATAAACCCCAGCCGCCCCATCAGGCGACTCCCAGTACCACGGGTGATCAATACTCGGCTTATGCACCCAATCCTCTGGGAGGCGCACTTTCCAGAACTCGCTGGTGAGAGTCTGGATGTCCATGATCAGCCTGCCCAACGTGCGCGTTCAGCGGCGCGCCCGTCGGCGCGGCGCTTGCCGCCTTGTGCAAGCGCCGTGAAGCGAGAGTGCCGCGGCTGGAATGATGGAATGGACTCCTCCCACGACTTCACCGGCATCGCTGTGCCAAAGTCGCTGGCCACGTCAAAGCCCCCGTTGGGGAGGAGGAGTCCGTCGTGAAGGATACGACCATTTCCGTCGACGTTGCGAAGTCCGTCTTCGAGCTTGCTGTATCCGATCGGTCTGGGCACGTGAAGTCGACCCACCGTCTTCCGCGATGCCTCCGCCTATTGCGCCCACGCACTGGGGCACACATTGCCTGGTGTTGATTCGAGCATTGCGTTCAGCTCGGCTATTCGACTCTGGGTCATGCCCATCTTGGCGGCAGCGACGCAGACGGGATAGACGCTGCCGTATTCATTTCGGTCAGATGAAGGCCACAACGCGTGCACTTGCGCGTCCCGATACTGTGCCCACATCGTTTGGGACTTGTCGAGAGCCGCGATTGCGTTCGGGTTGGCACTGCCTTGTTTTCGTAGGCGGCCGAGAAGTTCGCTCATCTCCTTCTCAGCGCCCGCGAGTTTCTGTACGGCCATAGCGTTGACCGTTTGTTGTGTTTCGGCGGAGAGTTTCGCCGAACCGCCTGAAGGGTCCGTTGCTAGTGAGCCGGCAATGAGCAAGAGTGCGATTGATTTCATGCTTTTCTCATGCGGTCTAACGATCGCGTTCAGCGGCTCGCCGCGCGGCGAGCCGCTTGCGCTGTTCGAGCAAGCAGCATGACGCGCGAGTGCGACCGCTGGAACGGGCAGTTAGATGGCGAAGCACCGTCATTCGCCGCCTCTGAACAGGTCTCTGGACGCCGCGTCGACAACATCCGACGTTATCTTGTCGCTGAACTGAAGGTTGTGAAGCACCCACTTGTCAACTGGCTTGTAACACTGCACCTCGAACTTCATCGGCTGCCTGTCAAACACGACGAAATAGTAGAGATAGACAAACCGACCCGCGACCTCCTTCTTCACTACCAATTCGTTCCCACGGTACTTTCCCAAGAAGCTCAAGTTGGATGTCAACTTCGTCGTGAACTGATCGATTGAGTCCTTCATTCCAGCCGCGTACGGATTGGTCGCCCACGCTCTTGCGCTGCCCTCCGCAGTCTTCTCCTCACGAATCGAGTTGAAGAACTGACCGGCGATGTCTTCGCAAGTCTGAGCGAACGCCGCCTGTCCCAAGAACACTGCAACGATTCCTGCGAAGACGATTCTCATTGACGGTCCTCTTGTTGGGCTGCTTTGTTTTCCTGGTTCAGAGCCATCTAACGCTCGCGTTCAGACGGGCGCCGAGCGGCGCGGCGCTTGCCGCCTCGTGCAAGCGCCGTGACGCGAGAGTGCCACGGCTGGAACGCGATGTTAGACGACCGACCTCGACTCTGTGCGTTCATGGGAGGAACGTCTCACCCACCGCGGACAACGCAAGTAGAACTGCGACGACATGAACCGACGCCATCACCCAGACAGCTGGCATCGATCGCTGCCGGGACCGGGCCCAGCCCGCAATTCCGCCGTATGCGGGAAATTGACCAACCGCCAGGAGAAGTGAAGGCAACGTGATGCGCTTCAGTGCGCCTGCCCAGACCATGGTGTAAGGGAACAACACGATGGCGGGAATGTACGTGCCATGACCACCGCCCGCAGCGAAGAAACACGCGGTCAGCAAGATTGCCGACACGCAAACGCCGACGAGTACCCCAGCCCCGCTGCTCTTAAAGACGGCGTTCATGAATGTTCTTCGCCGGTCTCCTTCCGGTTCGTCTAACGCCCGCGGTAGCCCGCGCGCCCGGTGGCGCGGCGCGTGCCGCACTTCGCACGCGCCGTGACGCCGGAGTGCGACGGGCTCACCGCGTAGTTAAGCTGCATGCCACGGCCTTAACATTTCGGGTGAAGGAAGCG